>CAYYCE010000717.1:0-1856 GCA_964469635.1 uncultured Kineosporiaceae bacterium | reverse complement strand
CCGCCCCGCCCGACATCACCGGATCCGCGACCACCGGGTGGTTCACCGAGGCCGACTGCCGCATCGAGGATTTCGACGCCGTGGTGCGCGGGCGCACCGACCCGGCCGACTACCCCCACGCCGAGGCGGTCGTCTCGAACGTGCTGGTCTACGGGGCTGACCTGGCCTCGCGGGTGCGCGAGCCCGCCGTCCGCCGCGCCGTCCAGACCGAACTCGCACGCGCACTGTTGGACGGCCCCGGGGTGGTGGTGTTGTCCGGCGCCTTCCCCGACACCGGCGTCGTGGACGCGGCCACCGTCGCCTTCGAGGACCTGATCGCCGCGCAGAGGGCGGCCGGTGCCGCGGCCGGCGACCACTTCGCGGCGCCCGGTGCCAACGACCGGGTGTGGGGTGCGTTGGACAAGCTGGCCGTGACCGCGCCGCAGGTGTTCGCGGACTACTACGCGAACGACGTGATCGCCCTGGTCGGCGAGGCCTGGCTGGGCGCGAACTACCAGATCACCTCGCAGGTCAACGTGGTCAACCCCGGCGGTTCGGCGCAGGTGGCGCACCGCGACTACCACCTGGGCTTCATGTCGGCCGAGCAGGCGGCGGCCTACCCCGCCCAGGTGCACCGGCTCTCGCCGCTGCTGACGCTGCAGGGGGCGGTGGCCCACGGCGACATGCCCGTCGAGTCCGGGCCGACGATGCTGCTCCCGCACTCGCAGAAGTACCCGCCGGGGTACACGGCCTTCCATCTGGCACCGTTCACCGCCTACTTCACAACCCACCACGTGCAGCTGCCGTTGCGCAGCGGCGACGCCGTGTTCTTCAACCCGGCGCTGTTCCACGCCGCCGGCACCAACCGCACCTCCGACGTCAGGCGGATGGCGAACCTGCTGCAGATCTCCTCGGCCTTCGGACGGGCCATGGAGACCGTGGACCGGGCGGCGATGTGCCGAGCCCTCTACCCGGTGCTGCGGACGATGGCCGCGCGAGGGGCGGGCGAGGCGGCGATCCGCAATGTGATCGCCGCCAGCGCCGAGGGCTACGCCTTCCCGACCAACCTCGACCGCGACCAGCCGATCGACGGCCTGGCCCCGGCCAGCCAGGCCGACCTGATGCGCCGCGGGCTGGCCCGGGGCTGGGACCAGGCGCGACTCGAGGCCGAGCTGGCCGCCCGGTCCGCGCGACGGCGGGCCGCGCTCGTCCACGGCGGGTGACCGCCCCTGCTCAGGCGTCCTCGTCGTCCCAGATCCGTGTCCGGGCCGAGAGCAGATCGATCTCCGGGCGGGCGGCCACGGCGTTCTCACACGCCGCCAGGACCTCGCGACAGTGACCGGAGTCGGCACCGACCACGGCCACCCCGATCTCGCACCGCCGGTGCAGATCGAGGTGGCCGGATTCGGCCGCCGCCACGTCGAAGCGCGTGCGCAGGTCCGCCACGATCGGGCGGAGGACGGACCGTTTGCCCTTGAGCGAGTGCACGTCCCCGAGCAGAAGGTCCAGGCGCAACGACCCTACGTACGTGGCTTCTCCCGCATCTCGAAGGTCTCGATCACGTCGTCGACCCTGATGTCGTTGAAGGAGCCGAGTCCGATACCGCACTCGTAGCCCTCACGGACCTCGGTGGCGTCGTCCTTGAACCGGCGCAGCGACTCGATCGCCAGGTTCTCGCTGACCACGATGCCGTCCCGCAGCAGCCGGGCCTTGCTGTTGCGCCGGATCTCCCCGGAGCGCACCAGACAGCCGGCGATGTTGCCGAACTTGCTGGAGCGGAAGACCTCCCGGACCTCGGCGGTGCCGAGCTGCACCTCCTCGAACTCCGGCTTGAGCATGCCCTTGAGCGCGTTCTCGACGTCCTCGATCGCCTGGTA
>CAYYCE010000716.1:0-1857 GCA_964469635.1 uncultured Kineosporiaceae bacterium | reverse complement strand
ACAGGCGACACCGAAGGAGAGACCTGCCGTGCGCCACTCGACCCGCCAGAGCCGGTTGCTGCGCTCCGGCACGATCGCCGGTGTGGCCGCCGGGCTGCTCATCCTGGCCGGCTGCGCGTCCGAGCCGCCCCAGGTGCCGCCGCCCGTGACCGTCACTCCGACGGTGGACGTGACGCGGTCCACCCCGCCGGTGCCGGCAGTGCCGATCGTCTGGCCGCTGACCGGGGTGGAGACCGACAGCCTGCCGGACCGTCCTGCGGTCGCCGTGAAGATCGAGAACTCCTCGCTGGCCCGTCCGCAGACCGGTCTCAACGACGCGGATGTGGTCTGGGAGACGATCGTCGACTTCGACGTCTCCAGGCTGGTGGCGGTCTACCACTCCAAGACTCCGTCGGGCATCGGCCCGATCCGTTCCGTGCGGCCGATGGACATGGCGATCGTCGCACCGCTGCACTCGCCGCTGGTCTACTCCGGCGGTCAGAGCGGGATCCTCGCGCTGGTCCCCAAGGCGGGTATCCAGGGCATGAACAACGACTACGGCGCCGCGGGCATGTACCGGGTGTCGTTCCGCAGGGCTCCGCACAACGTGTACGGCGACGTGCCGGTGTTCATCAAGAAGGCCGACGCCAAGCACAATCAGGCGCCGCCTCAGCAGTTCGCCTTCGCCAGGAAGGCCGAGCAGGCCACGGCGGCGATCTCCGGCAAGGCGACCGCCAAGATCTCGATGAGACTGTCGACCCTTGCCCACCCGGCCTGGTCCTGGAGCGCCACGGGTGGCTGGCAGCGTTGGGAGGGCACGAAGGAGGCCCTCACCGACAAGACCAAGCGGATCGAGGCCGTGAACGTCGTCCTCGTGGTGGCCAAGCACCCCCCGAGCGGCTACACCGCACAGAACCACGCCTCCGTGCCGACCTACGACCTTGTGGGCGAGGGTGAGGCACTCGTGGCGACGGGCGGCAAGACCCTCGCCGTGACGTGGCACAAGGCCGACCAGAACTCTCCGATGCAGCTGCTCACGGCCGACGGTCAGCCGGTCCTGCTCGCTCCAGGCAACACGTGGGTCGAGCTGGTCCCGAAGGGCACCGGGTCCTTCTCACTGAGCTGACCTCGCGGGCATCACCGCCGCCGCTTCCGAGGCGCCCCACGCGCCGACAGCGCTAGCCTTGATCACATCGGGACGGGCGAGGGGGCGCGTTGCCGAACGACGGCGTTGCGCAGCAGTGGTGGGTCGGGGCGGCTCTCGACGAGGCCATCGACCCCGTACTGGTGGCGCGCCCGCAGGCGCGCGACGGTGAGGTTGTCGACCTCGTGGTCACCTACGTCAACCCGGCGAGCACCAGATGGGCCGAGTCGGTCGGCGAGACGATCGCCGTGGGGACCAGGCTGGGCGCCTCCGCACGGTTCGCCCGCTACCTCGAGGTCCTCACCAGCGGTCGGCCCCTCGCGCTGGACGCCGTGCCGGTGGCTGTCACGCCGCTGCGCCACATCGACCTACGGGTCACCAGGGTCGCCGGGGACCTGCTCCTGACCTGGCGCGACGTCACCACGCGGCTGGCAGCCGAGCGCTCCGGTGCGGACCTCGAGCGGCGGTTCCGGCTGGCCTTCGACGACGCGCCCGTCGGCATGGCGATCGCCGACCTCGCCGACGGGTGCCGCGCCCGATTCATCCAGGTCAACGCGGCCTTCGCCGCCATGCTGGGCTACACCCCGGAGCAGATGGTCGGCAGGCACTGTCCCGAGTTCACCCACCCCTCCGACCGCGAGCTGGACGAGAAGCTGCTGATGCGGCTGGCGGAGGGCGACCTCGCGCCGTACCGCCGTGAGAAGCGCATGGTGCGCGCCGACGGCTCCGACCTC
>CAYYCE010000715.1:0-1858 GCA_964469635.1 uncultured Kineosporiaceae bacterium | reverse complement strand
TGTAGCCCAGGAAGGCGGCGAACATCGAGCCGACCGGCGGCAGCTGACCGACCTGAGCGGCGACCGCCGCCGGCACCCCGTGCGCGGTCAGCCCGCTGGTCAGCGCCCGCGGCAGGGTCCGCGACAGCCCGACGATCATGAGCGAGAAGAAGACACCGATCGACAGCGCCGAGCCGGCGTTCTGCATCGTCCCGGCGACCCCGGAGGCGGCGCCCCGGTCGGTGGCCGGCACGCTGTTCATGATCGCGGTCCGGTTCGGCGCACCGAACATGCCCGAGCCGATGCCGCTGAGCAGGGTCACGAGGGCGAACTGCCAGTAGGTGAACTCGACGGGCAGCCAGAGCAGCGCACCGAAGGTCGCCGCGACCACCAGGAGCCCGGCACTGGCGAAGCCGCGCGCGCCGAACCGGTCCGACAGCGTGCCGGACAGCGGGCCGGCCAGCAGGAAGCCCACGGTGATCGGCAGCAGGTAGATCCCGGCCCACAGCGGCGTGGACTCGTAGGAGTAGCCGTGCAACGGGAGCCAGATGCCCTGCAGCCAGATGATGAGCATGAACTGCAGGCCGCCCCGGCCGATCGCGGCGAGCAGGCCCGCGAGGTTGCCCATCCCGAAGGCCCGGATCCGGAACAGCCGCAGGTCGAGCATCGGGGCGGGGACTCGGAGCTCGAGCGCGACGAAGAGGCTCAGCACGGCAAGACCGCCCACGATCGCACCGATCACCCACGGGTTCTGCCAGCCCGTCGAGCTGGCGCCGTAGGGCTGGATGCCGTACGTGATGCCGACCAGCAGAGACGTCAGGCCGAGCGCGAAGGTGACGTTTCCGGGCCAGTCCAGGCGGGTCGCGACCGGCCGGCGGGCCGTCTCGTGCAGCGACCGGTAGGACCACACGGTGCCGATCAGACCGACGGGCACGCTGACCACGAACACCGCGCGCCAGTCCACCACGGCGAGCAGCCCGCCGATCAGCAGGCCGAGGAACGAACCCGCGATCGCGGCCACCTGGTTGATCCCGAGCGCCATGCCTCGGCGGTCGGGCGGGAACGCGTCCGTGAGGATCGCCGACGAGTTGGCGAACAGCATCGCGCCGCCGACGCCCTGGACCAGCCGCCAGCCGATCAGCCACAGGGCTCCCGCCTCGCCGGACCAGGGCACCAGGGCGAGCGCGATCGAGCCCACCGTGAACACCACGAAGCCGAGGTTGTAGATCCGGACCCGCCCGTACAGGTCGCCGAGCCGCCCGAAGCTCACCACCAGCACCGCGGTGACGAGCATGTAGCCCATCAGCATCCACAGCAGGTAGCTGACGTTGCCCGGCCGCAAGGGGTCGAGCCCGATCCCGGAGAAGATCGCGGGCAACGAGATGAGCACGATCGAGGCGTTGATCGTGGCCATCAGCATGCCGAGCGTCGTGTTGCTCAGCGCGACCCAGCGATAGCGCGGATGGTCGACCGGCAGGAAGGGCGTGCGAGTGCTCACCGTGCGGCTCCGTCGAGAAGGTCGGCCATGACCCGTACGCGTCGGTGAGCAGGGGGTCGGCCGATGTAGTTGCCAGATGCTAACTAGTCTATCGCCGGGCGGGCGGGGAGCCAGCCGGGTGGTCTCGCGCCGCGATGGCTTCACCGCCGTCGGCACGTGCCGATAGGACCGGCACCTGAGCCCACCGAGGAGGGCCACCATGACCGAAGCCGTCAGCTACCTCGCCCACCTTGCCGTCGACGGCAGCGCGCAGCTGGTCGCCGGCTACGTCGCGATCGACACCGGCGGGCAGGCCGTGCACCGTGCCGAGCTCGGCATCCAGGAGATCGAGGCGCACGGCTGGCACGGCGACGCCGACCACGAGTCCCGCGCGCTGGCCCT
>CAYYCE010000714.1:0-1860 GCA_964469635.1 uncultured Kineosporiaceae bacterium | reverse complement strand
GGCTGATGACCGTTCTCGGCGTCGTCCTCATCCTGTCGGCAAGCGGGGTGGCCACCGCGGCAGCCGGATCCCCAGCGCCCTCGAGCGCGGCCAGCCCTCCGGGCCGGGCGCTCGGGATCGTGCCGGTCCTCGACCAGGCCAAGCACGCCCGGCCGACCAGGACCAGCAACCTCGTCGACCACGGCGGGCCGGTCATGCAGGCCGGCAATCAGACGTACGCGATCTTCTGGGACCCGAAGGGCGGCCTGGATCAGCTGTACCGGGACACGATCACCGGGTTCTTCGCCAACGTCGAGGCGGACAGCGGCAACACGTCGAACGTCTACTTCAGCGACACCCAGTACTCCTCGATCGCGTATGCCTCGACGTACGGCGATTCGTATCTCGACACCAACGCATACCCGGCGAACGGCTGCACCGACAAGGCGACCAAGACCTGCCTGAGCGACGCGCAGCTCCAGGCGGAGATCCAGCGCGTGATGGGCGTGAAGGGCTGGAAGGCCAGCAACACCATCAACGGCGCCACGGTCCAGAGCCTGTTCTTCATCTTCACGCCCAAGGGCGTCGGGAGCTGCTTCGGCTCGAGCTGCGCGTACACCAGCTTCTGCGCCTACCACTCGTGGATCCCCGGCACCGACCCGATCCTGTACGCCAACCAGCCGTACGCCGCGCAGAACTACCGGATCTACACCTGTGATTCGGGCCAGCGCCCCAACGGCACCGCCGCCGACGCGACGCTCAACGTCGTGAGCCACGAGCACAACGAGGCGATCACGGACGAGCAGGGGTCGGCGTGGTACGACAACCAGGGCTACGAGAACGGCGACAAGTGCGCCTGGAACTTCGGGACGGCAATCGGTGGCTCCAGTGGCGCGCTGTTCAACCAGGAGATCGGCACGGGCAAGTACTACCTGCAGCAGGAGTGGAGCAACACGTCCAAGGGCTGTGTGCTGACGGGCGTCTAGGAGGAGCGTGGCCGTGAGACCGGACGCAGAGACATCGGGCGCACCAGCGCGCCATCCATCCCGCACCGTTGCGGTGCGGTCAGCTCCACGCTCGCTGTTCGTGTCCACGGCCATCGCCATCCTGCTGGTGGCGGCAAGCGCGGCACCCGCCGCGGCTGCGTCGCACAGCAAGGGCAAGCCAGGCCACGGGCCCGGCCCCGGAAGCACATCGACGACCGGCAACGACATCTCCTGGCCCCAGTGCGGCGGGTCGTTCCCATCCGGGCAGGCGTTCGGGATCGTCGGTGTCAACGACGGGCTGGCGAACACGCTGAACCCGTGCCTCGGCAGGTACAACGGCGGCGCGCTGTCGACCAGCGAGCTCGTCTGGGCGTGGGGATCTTCCGGGAGCACGAACCTCCCCAAGGCAGCGCTCTACGTGAACACCGCCAACCCGAGCCCGGTCTACGCCACGAGCTGGCCGACGACCGGCACCAACACGTACGGCACATGCGACGGATCCGACTCGCAGGCGTGCGCCTGGGAATACGGCAAGGCCCGTGCCACCCAGGACATCGCCTGGCTGGAGGCGGCGGCCGCTGACGTGGGCGCCCCGAAGACGCTCGCCGGCGACTACACGTGGTGGCTGGACGTCGAGACCGGCAACAGCTGGGAGACGGGGGCTGCCGGCCTGGCCAACAACGTGGCGGACCTCCAGGGCATGGTCGACACGTTCGAGGCGGTGGGCGGCTCCGTCGGGATCTACTCCACGTCGTACCAGTGGGGCGTGATCACGGGCGGATCGACCGACGGCAACCTGGGCCCCCTGCCGGTCTGGATCCCCGGCGCCCGCCGGCAGTCCAGCGCCAAGTCGAACTGCTCGCTGCCGAGCTTCACGAACGGCCCCGTGATGATC
>CAYYCE010000713.1:0-1863 GCA_964469635.1 uncultured Kineosporiaceae bacterium | reverse complement strand
ACAACAGGTGGGCCGACGGCCACCCCCTGACGTCGGCCCACCTGTTGTACCTGGCCACCCGGGCTGGGGCGACGGCCCTGGGCCTGGACGAGGTGACGGGCGACCTGTCGGCCGGCCGGCAGTTCGACGCCGTCTGGGTGAGACCGGAGCCCGGTTCGACCCTGGACGTCGGGCTGCGCCACGCCGAGACCGCCGAGGACGCCCTGGCCAAGGTGTTCGCCCAAGGCGATACGGCCGACGTGTGCGGGGTCTGGGTGGGCGGCGACCGGCTGCGGTGACGGGATCAGACCGCGGGGCGGTCGCCGACCTGGGCCGCCAGCTCCTCGGCGGCGGCCGTCAGGGCGGGCACGGCGCGCTCGATCAGGTCCGTGCTCATCCGCGGCGGCGGCCCGGAGACCGAGATCGCCATGCCGGTGCGGCGCAGCGGAACGGCGATGCAGAAGACGCCGATCTCCTGCTCCTCGCGGTCCAGGGTGAAGCCGTCCCGGCGGATCCGTTCCAGCTCCTCGATCAGCACGTCGGGGTCGGTCACGGTGTTCGCCGTCTTGGCGGGCATCCCGGTGCGTGCGAGCAGCCGGCGGACCTCCTCGTCGCCGAGCTCGGCCAGCAGCGCCTTGCCGACACCGGTGCTGTGGGTGTCGACCTTGCGGCCGACCTCGGTGAACATCCGCATCGAGTGGTGGGAGGGGACCTGGGCGACGTACGTGGCCCGGTCGCCGTCCAGCACGGCCAGGTTCGCGGTCTCGCCCAGCGTCTCCACCAGGTGCGAGAGCACCGGCTCGGCCCAGCCGCTGAGCATCGAGCGCGCCGCCTCGGCCAGCGGGATCAGGGCGGCCCCCAGGGCGTACCGCCGATTGGGCAGCTGGCGGACCAGCCCGCGGTCCACCAGGGTGCGGATCAGGCGGTGGATGGTGGGCAACGGCAGCGACACGTCGGCCGCGAGTTCGCTGAGGCCCAGCTCGCCTCCCGCGGCGGCCAGCGCCTCGAGCAGGTCGATGGCCTTCATGACCGACTGGACGCCCCCGGTGCCTCGCGTCATTGCGGGCTCCTCTGCGAGGGCACGTCGTCGAGCGGTGGGACTCCGCCCGACGGAAGGGGGTCTCTTGCGTCGGTGACGATCACTCGGGATGAGAAGGGTTCCGCCATTGGGAAATTATACTCCGTAGTGCAGAATTATGACGCACAGCCCCTGCTTTCGAGCCGCATGGTTGATTCACGAAGGGTGTCGGTGTGAACCAGGTCCAGGTCATCGGCGAACCGGTCGAGCGTGGCGAGGAGATCCTCACCGCCCCGGCGCTGGAGTTCGTGGCCGAGCTCCAGCGTCGATTCGGCGCCCGGCGCGACGAGTTGCTCACCGCCCGCCGCCGGCGGCGTGTGGAGGTGGCGCGCACCGGCCGGCTCGACTTCCTGCCCGGGACGGCCGACGTGCGCGCCGGGGACTGGCGGGTGGCGCCGGCCCCGGCCGACCTGACCGATCGCCGCGTCGAGATCACCGGTCCGACCCAGCCCCGGATGGCCGTGAACGCCCTGAACTCCGGGGCCAAGGTCTGGCTGGCCGATCTCGAGGACGCCAACACGCCGCACTGGTCGAACGTGATCGGGGGCCAGGTGGTCCTGTCCGACGCGGTGCGCCGCCGGCTCGCCGTCGACGTCGACGGCGGGAAGTCCTACCGGTTGCGCACCGATGCGCCGTTGGCGACCCTGGTCGTCCGGCCGCGGGGCTGGCACTTCGACGAGACCAACCTGCTGGTGGACGGCGCCCCCTCGGTGGCCGCGCTGGTCGACTTCGGCCTGTTCTTCTTCCACAACGCCGCCGAGCAGCTCGCCCGCGGCAGCGGACCGTACTTCTACCTGCCCAAGATG
>CAYYCE010000712.1:0-1873 GCA_964469635.1 uncultured Kineosporiaceae bacterium | reverse complement strand
CTCGACAAGAACGTCGTGGTGGCGGAGGGCGCCCGCATCGGCATGGACCCCGAGGAGGACCGGGCCCGCGGATTCACCGTGACCGAATCGGGCATCACCGTCGTGGACAAGGACGTCGTCGTCGCCATCTGAGACCGGGCGTCCTGCCCGGAACCCTCGAGTGCGGGACGGGTCAGACCCGCGGGACGACGAATCCGGTCAACGCCGCACCGCCGGGCTCCAGACAGGCCCAGTCCTGTCTGAGGGCGAGGACCGCGACGGCATTCGTGGGGAACTTGGCCATCAGGCGCGAGAGCGCCGTCGGGTCCGAGCCCTCACCGGCGAGCAGCAGGGCCGTCGTCGACAGCGACGGTTCGTGGCCGACCACCACCAGGGTGCGTACCTGCGGTGCCGTGGCCGCGTGTTCCCGGACCACCGCCAGCACCGTGGCGGGCGTGGCCCCGTAGAGCCCGGGCTCGAAACGGACCGGCGGCGGCGCCGTCAACCGGGACGCCACGATCTCCCAGGTGTGGCGGGCGCGTTGCGCCCCTGAGCAGATGACCAGGTCGGGCTGCGGTCCCTCGGTCACGAACCAGTCGCCCGCCGCGGCGGCGTTGCGCCGCCCCTTGCCCGCCAGCGGCCGGTCGTGATCCGGAACCCCGTGCGGGTAGGCCGACTTCGCATGACGCAGCAGGACCAGGCGCAACTGCGGGACGGGCGGTGTCATGGAGAGCATCTTGGCCCAAGTCGTGCCGGGAATGATCGGCGGACGGGCCCAACCCGTCAGCCCATGGCGTGGAATCCGCCGTCCACGTGCAGGATCTCGGCGGTGGTCGCCGGGAACCAGTCGGACAGCAGCGCGACGCAGGCCTGGGCGGTCGGCCTCGGATCCTCGATGTCCCAGCCGAGCGGTGAGCGGGAGGGCCAGCCCTCCTCGAAGGCCACGAAACCGGGGATCGACCTGGCCGCCATGGTGCGCAGCGGACCCGCCGCCACCAGGTTCACCCGGATCCCCCGCGGGCCGAGGTCGCGGGCGAGATAGCGCGACGTGGACTCGAAGGCCGCCTTGGCCACGCCCATCCAGTCGTAGACCGGCCACGCCCGGGAGGCGTCGAAGGTCAGGCCCACAACGCTCGAACCGGGACCCATGAGCGGCAGCGCCGCCACCGCGAGCGCCTTGAGCGAGAAGGCCGAGATCTGGACGGCCGTCGCGACGTCGTCCCAGGGACAGTCGAGGAAACCGCCGCCGAGCGCACTCTGCGGCGCGTAGCCGATCGAGTGGAGCACGCCGTCCAACCCGTCGACGTGCTCGCGCACCGCGTCGGCGAGGCCGTCGAGGTGGCCCTGATCGGTGACGTCCAGTTCGACCACCGGCGCCGGGGACGGCAACCGGCGGCTCACCGCCTGGGTGATCCGCATCTGGCGGCCGAAGGAGGTCAGCACGACCTGGGCCCCCTGCTCCTGCGCCACTCGTGCCACGTGATAGGCGATCGACGCGTCCGTGAGGACTCCCGTGACCAGGACGCGCCTGCCGTCGAGCAAACCCATGGTGGACTCCAGCTCTCGTGTCGGGTGATCAGCGACGCGGCCGTAGGCTCAATGACCCATGCCCAGCCCACCGTCCACGGGCAGGACCGCCCCGTTGACGTAGCCTGCGGCCTGCGAGGCCAGGAACCGGACGGCGTGGGCCACCTCGTCGGTGGTGCCGAACCGGCCCGCAGGGATCAGGGCGGCATACGCCGAGCGACGCTCCTCGGGAAGGGCGGCGGTCATGTCGGTCTCGACGAACCCCGGTGCGACCACGTTGGCCGTGATCCCGCGTCCGCCCAGTTCCCGGGCGATCGAGCGGGCCATCCCCACCAGGCCCGCCTTGCTCGCGGCGTAGTTCACCTGG
>CAYYCE010000711.1:0-1875 GCA_964469635.1 uncultured Kineosporiaceae bacterium | reverse complement strand
CGGCGGTGACCCCCGAGGGCGACCTCGCGGATGTGACCGCGCTCGACGTGGTCGACTCCCACTACGACTGGATCGTGTTGGACGTCTCGGTCAACAGCTCCGACGCCGAGCACGCCGACGCCGTCACCGACGCGGTGCACGAACTCGACGGGTTCGAGGTGCACAAGGTCTCGGACCGCACCTTCCTGATGCATCTGGGCGGCAAGCTCGAGGTGACCCCGAAGGTGGAACTGCGTCACCGCGACGATCTCTCCCGCGCCTACACCCCGGGGGTGGCACGGGTGTGCACGGCGATCGCGAAGAACCCCGAGGACGCCCGACGGCTGACGATCAAGCGCAACACCGTCGCGGTGGTCACCGACGGGTCCGCCGTCCTGGGCCTGGGCAATCTGGGTCCCGCCGCGGCACTGCCCGTGATGGAGGGAAAGGCCGCACTGTTCAAGCGGTTCGCGGATGTCGACGCGTGGCCGGTGTGCCTGGACACCCAGGACAGCGACGAGATCGTCGCCATCGTCAAGGCACTGGCGCCGGTGTACGGCGGGATCAACCTGGAGGACATCGCCGCCCCGCGGTGCTTCGAGATCGAGGCGCGGCTGCGGGAGCTGCTGGACATCCCCGTGTTCCACGACGACCAGCACGGCACGGCCGTGGTCGTGTTGGCCGGTCTGATCAACGCGCTTCGGGTGGTGGGCAAGAGGCTCTCCGACGTCCGGATCGTCGTCTCGGGCGCGGGGGCCGCCGGTCAGGCGATCATCCGGCTGCTCACCTCGCAGGGGGCCGGCGACATCCTGGCCTTCGACACCCGCGGTTCCGTGCATCGCGGTCGCCACGGCCTGGACGCGTTCAAGACCTGGATCGCCGAGAACACCAACACCACCGGATTCACCGGCACGCTGGCCGAGGGCGTGGTCGGCGCCGATGTGTTCATCGGGGTGTCGGCGCCGGACCTGTTGTTCGGCAAGGACATCGCCGCGATGGCCGACGGCGCGATCGTGCTGGCCCTGGCCAACCCCGACCCGGAGGTGGATCCGATCGCGGCGGTGGAGCACGCGACGGTGGTCGGCACCGGACGCAGCGACTTCCCCAACCAGATCAACAACGTGTTGGCGTTCCCCGGGGTCTTCCGCGGGCTGCTGGACGCCGGGGCACACCAGATCACGGACGAGATGCTGGTGGCGGCCGCGCACGCCATCGCCGACGCCGTGCATCCGGACCAGCGCAACCCCAGTTTCATCGTGCCGAGCGTGTTCGACCCGGCCGTCTCGCCGGCCGTGGCCGCCGCCGTGCGGGGCGCCGCGGGCGGACACTGAACCTGCGGTGTACCAGGCGTGGCGGCGGGCGGCCGAGGCGTTCGGTCTCACCGGCGGAGTGAGGCCGCTGGACGGCGAGCGGACGGCCAACGCCGCGCTCATCGGTCCCGATGGTCGGCCGCTGGCTGTGCTGAAGCTGCACGATCCGGGCGATGCGGACGACATCGGGCTGGAAACCGCTGCGCTGCAGTACCTCTCGCTCTCCCCGGTCGGTGATCGGGTACCGCGGGTGATCACCACCCCGGCCGGGGCGCCGACGGTGGCGGTCGAGACCGCCGCCGGCCCCCGGTTGGCTCGGGCCCTCCGTTGGCTGCCGGGCCGGAACTGGCAGCCGGACGACGCCCGGCCCGCCGCGCTGCGGGCACTCGGGGAGGCGGTCGCCCGGCTCGACGCCGTCCTGGCGGGATTCGATCACCCGCACATCGGCCGGGTGCTGCGGTGGAACCTGCTGGAGGTTCCCCGTGTCCTCGAACTGCTCGACCACGTGCCGGACGCCGAGCGTCGGGAGGTGGCCGGCGGCGTTCTGGGCGGCTTCGCCGAGCGGGTGCTGCCGGCGCTGGGCTCG
>CAYYCE010000710.1:0-1885 GCA_964469635.1 uncultured Kineosporiaceae bacterium | reverse complement strand
GGCCGCCCGCTCCCGCCGGGACCGCCGCGGCCAACCTCTCGGCGGCCCCGGGCGGCAGGGGGAAGTCGCGGATCACCCGGGCATCCTCGCCTACTCTCCGTGCGACGCGGTACCCCGGGGCCCGAACCGACCCCGGGCGTCCCGGAATCATCCCGATGACGCTCGGAGTTCTCTGAACAAGGCGTTAGAGTTTCCCGTGACAGCAGGTCACACCGGAATGGATTACGGCCGCCGTCGCTCCGAGGGTCGGGGAAGACGCCGCGTCAGCGGTCTGCTCGGGCGATCCGGCGCCATAGGGGGGCGTGGAGTGAAGTCTCAACGATCGGCTCGGCAGTACACCCTGCAGGAGCTCGCGGCCGCTGCGGGGATGACCGTCCGCAACGTCCGCTCCTACCAGACCCGTGGGCTGATCCCACCCCCGCGCCGCCAGGGGCGCCACTCGGTCTACGGCGCCGAGCACCTGCAGCGTCTGCGCCAGATCCACGAGGCGCGGGCGCGGGGGGCGACGCTGGGCCTGATCGGCACCCATCTGTCGCAGGGCGGCTCTCTGAACGGCGAGGGCCTGGACCGCACCTGGCTGCCGCTGCGGCAGGCCGGTCCGTCGACCTCCGGCGGCCCGACGGCCGGGCGCCGCCGTCCCCGCACGGCCTCCCTCGACCGGATGCTGGCCGAGGCGCCCGACGAAGCCCCCGTCACCGAGGCGGTGGAGGGCCTGGTCGAGGCGGGCCTGCTGCAGCGATCGGGCGAGCGGGTGGTCGCCGAACGGTCCTTCGCCGCTGGAGTCGGCAACCTCGCCAGGCACGGCCTGCCACTCGAGAGCACGCTCGAGGTCGCCGCGATCGCCGTCGAGGCGGGGCGCACGCTGGAGGCGGCGATGCGGCGGGCCCTCACCGAGACGGCGGCCGGTGATCGCGCCAGGGGAGAGCTCATCGACCTGGTGGCCGGGGTGCTGGGCAGCGTCATCACACTGCAGCTCGCCCAGGCCGAGCAGAACGGGCGCCCCACCCCTGACCGACCACCGCCCTGACCGACCACCGCCCTGACCGACCACAGCCCCGATCGGCTACCCGCGGCGGAGCCGGACCACCAGTTCGACCTCCACGGGGGAACCGAGCGGCAGGCAGGCCACCCCGACCGCGCTGCGGGCGTGGACACCGGCGGCCCCGAACACCTCCTGCAGCAGCACGCTGGCGCCGTTGGCGACGACGGGTTGACCGGTGAACGCGGGGTCGCTGGCCACGAAGACGACGACCTTGACGACGCGCTCCACCCGGTCCAGGTCGCCGGCGACCGAGGCCACGGCGGCGAGGCCGTTCAGCGCCGCCGTCCGAGCCAGCGCCGCCGCCTCGTCCGGCGGTACCAGGCCGTCGCCGACCCCGACCACCCCCGTGCGGGGCAGCGCGCCGTCCACGAACGGCAACTGTCCGGCGGTCCACACCAGACCGTCGTCCAGCACCGCGGGAAGGTAGGCGGCCACCGGGGCGGCCACCACAGGAAGGGTCAGGCCCAACTCGACCAACCGGTCGACGATAGCGCTCATCGCGACACCGTACGCCGGCGACCCAACTAGGCTCGCCCTGTGCCGACCTCCACCGACGCCGTACGCGACGCCCGCGGGGACGGACTCTGGGACGGTGTCCGGCTGCACGTGGTGAGCGGCAAGGGCGGCGTTGGCAAGACGACGGTGGCGGCGGCACTGGCGCTGGGCCTGGCTGCCGGGGGGCGACGCACCCTGCTGTGCGAGGTGGAGGGGCGGCAGGGCCTCGCGCCGCTGTTCGACGTCCCCCAACTGCCCTACGCGGAGCGCCGGGTGGCCCGCCCCAGCGGCGGCGAGACCTGGGCGCTGTCGATCGAGCCGAAGGCCGCGCTGCTGGAGTACCTCGAC
>CAYYCE010000709.1:0-1888 GCA_964469635.1 uncultured Kineosporiaceae bacterium | reverse complement strand
CTCGGGCGTCACCCCGCGGATGGCCGACGGGGTGCCCCACAGCCGGTGCACGCCGATGGTCTTGCCGGTCCGGGGGGCATCGATCATCGTGTCGTCGCCGACGTAGATCCCGACGTGGTGGGCCGGCGTCCCGAAGAAGACCAGGTCGCCCGGCCGGGCTGCGTCCAGCGAGGCCACCTTGGTCCCGGCATGGGACTGGTCGGCCGCGACCCGGGGCAGCCGGATCCCGAGCGAGCCGTAGACGTACTGGACCAGCCCGGAGCAGTCCATGCCGGTGGCGGGGTCCTCCCCGCCCCACTGGTAGGGCACGCCGGTGTACTGCCTCGCCTTGGTCACCGCCGCCGCGCCCAGGTCGACGCCCCCGGCGGCGGAGACGCCTGCGGACCCTCCCAGGCCGGTCAGGCCGGTCAGGTCGGAGAGCCCGGCCAGGCCGGCGCCGCCGCTCGAGGTGCCGAGATCGGAGGTCTGCTCGGTTCCGGTGGCCAGCGCCTGGGCCAGCGCCGAGGCGAAGGCCGTGGACGTGGCCGAGGCGGTGGCGGACGGCGCCGCCGACGCGGCCGCCGACGGGGCCGTCATCAGCGATCGCAGTTGCGCGATCCGCGCCTGCACGGCGGTCAGCCCCTCGCTCACGCCGCACCACCTCCCGCCGCACCCGCACCCGTACCCACGGCGCGGCCCGGCGAAGCGAACGAGGAGGCGATGCCGGCCAGGTCGTCGGTCAGGCGCTGTTCGGCCCGGGCGTCGGCTTCGGCCAGTGCCATCCGGTGACGTTCGTGCAGCGACTCCACGGCCCGCAGCGCGGCCCGGGCGCCGTGCCAGGCCGTGAGCGCCTCGGCGACCTCGTCCTGCCGGGCGGTCACCAGTTCGGCGGCCCGCTCGGCGCGCTCTCGCAGCAGCTCCCGGCGGATGCCCGCGGCCGTCACCTCACCCGGGGTGGCCCGGGCCGCGGCCTGGCAGGCCAGGACGGCCTCGGCCGCCCGGCGCGCGCCCTCCTCCGCCTCGACCAGAGCCCGGTGGGCGGCCGCGAGCCGCTGCGCCATGTCGTCGAGGGCGCGGGAACGCAACCGCTCCAGGGTCTGCAACCGGAAGCGTCGGCTCATGCGGGGCCTCCCAGCAGATCGGTGAGTGACCGCCAGGACTCGGCGGCAGCCGCCGGGACGTCGGGGGGCTGGCGTAGGAACGCGTCGAGCGCGGGCCTCAGCTGGATCGCCAGGTCGACGTCGGGATCGCTGCCGGCGGCGTAGGCGCCCACCTCGATCAGCTCCCGGGCCTCGCGGTGGGCCGCCATCAGGCGCCGCGCGAGCGAGGCGACGGCCAGTTGGTCGGGGGTGCAGACCGCCCGCTCCACCCGGGAGATCGACTCCAGGACGTCGATGCTGGGGAAGTGGCCCGCGGTCGCCAACCGGCGGGACAGCACGATGTGCCCGTCCAGGATGCCTCGGACGGTGTCGCCGATGGGGTCCTGCAGGTCGTCGCCCTCGACCAGCACCGTGTACAGCGCGGTGATGCTTCCGTCGGCGCCCGGCCCGGCCCGCTCCAACAGCCGGGGGAGCATGGCGAAGACGCTCGCCGGATAGCCGCGGGTGGCCGGCGGCTCGCCCGCGGCCAGCGCCACCTCGCGCTGGGCCAACGCCGTCCGGGTCACCGAGTCGACGACCAGCAGGACGTCGAGTCCGGCGTCCCGGAACCACTCCGCGATCCGGGTGGCCGTGAAGGCCGCCGTGAGTCGGAGCATCGGAGGGTCGTCCCCGGTGGCCAGGACGATCACCGTCTCGGCCCGGCTCTTCTCGTCCAGGGTGTCCTCGAGGAACTCGCGGACCTCCCGGCCACGCTCGCCGACCAGGGCCACCACACGCACGGGTGCCGAGGTGCCCCGCACCGCCATCCC
>CAYYCE010000708.1:0-1890 GCA_964469635.1 uncultured Kineosporiaceae bacterium | reverse complement strand
CGAGCCCCCGCAACGGCGCAACCCGATGATGATCACCCCGCCCCGACGCCGCCGTGAATCATCCAGGTCAGGACCCTGAAACTCACGTTCCGCACTTCTCGTACTCACGTTCCGCACTTCTCGTAGGCGGTATGGCCCCCCATTTCAGGTGGCGTCGTTCTGGTTGTAGATGCTGGCTGGGATGTGAAGCAGGTCCAGGACCTGCTGCTGCAGGTCGGTGAGTTGGGGTTGGAATGTTTGGACGACGTCGTTGTCGGCGCTGATGAGCTGGTGGCGGGCGAGGTCGTCGAAGATCTCCAGGATCCGGGGTGCGCTCGGGGCGGGGCAGTTGCGTAGCTCGGGGTAGAGCGGGATCCCGGCCAGGCCTTGAGCTTTCATGGAGGTACGGATCTCGCGTTCCAGGAGCGCTTCGGTGAGCATGGCGAGGAAGTGGCACAGCAGCAGCGCTTCGATGCGGTGTGCCGTTTCGAGGTATACCGGCGCGACTTGTTGTGGTCCTTTGAGCAGGTGGTTCCGGCGTTCGAGGTTGGGCTGGTAGTGGTAGGCCGCGAGGACTTCAGCGCCGGTCATCTTGGTGTCGTTGGTGATGAGGGGGAAGCAGCCGTCGGTGACCGCGTCGTAGCTGACCTTCTCGGCCTCGATCGCCGCGGTGATGGTGAAGACCGTCTTCTCGGTGCGCCGGTGGCGGGTGTTCGCGCCGGGTCGGCCGCGCTTCTCCTGCCGGTGGTCGACTTCGAGGGTTTCGGTGATGCTGAAGCCGACCCAGCGTGCTGCTCCGACTGACTGCAGGGCGGTGGTGGCGGCCGCTTCGGCGGCGACCCGGGTCTTCAGCCTGGTCTTGGGGCTGGCCAGCCGGGCCGCGACGGCCTCGATCGCGGCGAGCCCGGCTTCGATCCGGGCGGCGCGGGTGGCTGCGTCGCGGGCTGCTTTGCCGCTGGAGTGGACCCAGATCACCCGGTAGCCATCGACGGAGGGTGCGGGGGCTTGGAAGGTCCGCCAGATCCGGTCGGGGTCGGCTTGGCGCGGGCCGGGGGCTCGGCGGGCTTCGGTCCAGTCCGGCGCGTGGGTCTGGGCCCAGTTCCGGAACCAGGTGTCCTCGGTGCGCCCGTGTGGCACGATCGTGACGAAACGTCCGTGGTGGCCGTGGATGTGTCGCATCGCTTCCTGCGAGCACAGCTTGCTGTCCGCGACATACAAGAACCCCGGCTGGCCGACCAGGGCGTGCAGTTCGTCCCACGTCGGGATGTGCGTGAGGTCGTCTGGGGTGTTGCCGTCCGCGACGCGGTAGGCGATCGGGACGGCCCCGTCGGCGGAGATCGTCAGGATGAACAACAGCTGCTTGAGGTCCGGACGAAAATCCTTGTTGTGTCCGTGCCGGATCGCCGGGGTCGGCTTCCCGCCGCGTTCTCGACCATCAGCGTCGGGGTAGTTCCCGGTCACCGTGACGGTGGTCGAGTCGTTGTGCAGCTGGCAGGTGTCGATGTTGAACTCGCGGATCACCCCCAGCACTGTGGAGGTGATCAGGCTGGCCCGGTCGGAGTCGAACAACCGGTCCAGAGTGCGGCCGACCCGGTCGTCGTTGAGCAACTCCACCTCGCCGGGTGCGAGCCCGAGGACCCTCGGGTCATACGGCGCTGCCCACTCGCTGAGGGCATAGACCGGCCGATGGGCAGCCACGATGTTGGCGACCACCGTCGCGATCACCGCAGCTGGGGCCAGCCGCAACCGGGCGTCGTCGGTGGGCAGGTAGCTCCGCAGACGCTCCTCCAGGCCCATCCGGTCGAACAGGAAGTTCACGATCGGCAGGCACCCCAGCCGCTGGCTGGCCAACCTGAACGGCTCCGATGGCGTCAACACGGTCCTCCTTGACGAACCTTCTCCTATCGGTCA
>CAYYCE010000707.1:0-1899 GCA_964469635.1 uncultured Kineosporiaceae bacterium | reverse complement strand
GCTCGACAAGGCCCGGGCCGCCGCCGAGGAGGGACGTGACGACACCATCGCAATGCTGGCCAGGAAGGGGCGGGCCAGCTATCTGGGCGAGCGCAGCATCGGCCATCAAGACCCCGGCGCCACGTCGACTGCGATGCTGTTCGCCGCGGCCGCCACCACCCTGGCATAGGTGATGGTCGGCCTGGTAGTCGTCTCTCACAGCCCGGCCCTGGCCAGGGCCGCCGTCGACCTCGCCCTCGAGATGGTCCCCGGCGAACCACCTCCTATCGCCATCGCCGCCGGGTTGACCGGTGGCGAGATCGGCACCGATGCGGCTGCGGTGCAAGCCGCCATCGAGCAGGTCGACGACGGTGTCGGTGTCGTGGTGCTGATGGACCTGGGCAGCGCCGTGCTCAGTAGCGAAATGGCACTCGAATTGCTCGACCCCGAGCTACGGCAGCGGGTGCACCTCACCGCAGCCCCGATCGTCGAAGGCCTGATCGCCGCCGTGGTGCAGGCGGCCGCAGGTGAATCACCCGGGACCATCATGCGGGAGGCCACCGCCGGCCTCGGAGGCAAGGAAGCCCATCTCGGCATCACCCCTACGCCCGCCGAGGATCCGACAGCAGCCGCGGCGGGGGAGGAGCGAGCGGTGTTCACCGTGACCATCGAACACGGGTTGCATGCCCGGCCTGCCGCACGTGTCGCCGCAACCGCGAGTCGATTCAACGCCACCGTCCAGCTCCGCAACACCACCACCGGCACCGGCTACGTGCCGGCTGCCAGCCTGAGCCGGGTCGCCGCTCTGGCCGCCCGGCAAGGTCATCAGCTCGAAGTGGCGGCATCGGGACCCCAGGCCCGGGAAGCCGTCGCCGTGATCGTGGCGCTGGCCGGGAGCGATTTTGGCGACAAGCCCACCTCTGTGGCGCCGGCGGCGGTGGCAGCCCACGGGCCAATGGCAGCCTCGCCCGGGATCGGCATCGGCCCAAAGTGGACCATCGGCGGTGGCGACATCGCCGTGCCGGAGACCACCACTGTCACCGACGCCGCGCAGGAGTGGCGGGCTCTCCAGGCGGCACTTGCCGCCACCAGGGACGACATCGCCGGGACCCGGGACCGGATGCTTCGGAACCGTGACGAGCAGAACGCCGCAATCTTCGACGCCCATCTGATGCTGCTCGCCGACGCCGAGATCCTGGACGATGTCAGGCATCGCATCGAGGACGGCGCCGCCGGGGGAGCTGCCTGGCACGCAACGTTGAGCCGGGTCGAGGCGGACTGGGCCGAAAGCGACAACACCTACCTGAATGCCCGGGCCACCGACGTACGCGGCGTCCGCAACCAGGTGCTCTCCCGGCTGCTCGGCAAGGAGCGGCACATCACGTCGCAGCCGGGGATCCTGGTGGCCGCCGACCTCACCCCCAACGACATCGCCCTCCTCGACACCGGGGTGGTCACCGGCATTGTCACAGCCGCCGGTTCGCCAACGTCGCACACCGCCATCCTGGCCCGCGCCCTCGGCATTCCGGCCGTGGTCGCCGCAGGAGACGACGTGCTTGCCCTCCCGGACGGGACCGACCTCGTCATCGACGGCTCCGACGGGACCTTGTTGGTGATGCCACCTGCCGAAACGGCGCGCATCTACCGTGCCCGCGCCGAAGAGGCGGCCGGTGCTGAGGCGGCGGCCAGGAGCCGCGCGCAACAGCCGGCACTCACCCGTGACGGGGTCGTCATCGAAGTCGCTGCCAACATCGGGGCGATCGGGGACGCGTCGCTCGCCGTTGCCGCAGGCGCCGACTCGGTTGGGGTGCTGCGCACCGAATTCCTGTTCATGGGCCGCACCGAGCCACCCACGGCGAAAGAGCAGGAAGCCGATTACCGGGATATCGCCGTCGGGTTGGAGGGACGCCAACTCACCAT
>CAYYCE010000706.1:0-1901 GCA_964469635.1 uncultured Kineosporiaceae bacterium | reverse complement strand
CGTCGTGCCGGTCGTGCTCGTGCTCACCGTGGCGGGGCAGTGGCGGGGATCGCTCGGCGACCTGAGCAGGCTGGACCGCGACCGGGGCAAGGCCCGGGCGCTGGAGTGGATCACCCAGAACGTCTCCCGGAGTGACTACATCGTGGTGGACGACGCCCTGTGGGTGGATCTGGTCCGACGCGGCTATGACCGCGAGCACGTGATCTGGTTCACCAAACTCGACGTGGACCGCGACGTCCGGCTTCCCGCCACGCCGTCCTGGCGCGCCATCGACTACGTCGTCATCGACCACCAGGATGATCTGACGGTGCACGTGCAGACGGACGGCACGCCGTCGAAGGACACCGTGAAGTTCTTCCCCACTCTGGGGAACGCGCTGCGCCATACCGCATCCACGGTCACCTTCGGCGACGGGCTGGACGCCATCTCCATTCGCACCATCGACCCCTCGGCCGGTGGGAAGCCGCCCGTCGCGAGTCGGCCGCCCAGTGGACGGCCGCCCAGTGGACGGCCGCCGAGTGGACGGGCGTAGCGCGATGACCGCGGCCACCCTCTGGTCCGAGATGCTCGGGCTCGTCCCCACCGGAACCGGGGCGGACCGCCGGTCGGTGACCGCCAGACGCCGCCGCCGGGTGTGGGGACGGCGACTGGCGGCGGGGCTGGCGGTCACCCTGGTCGTCGGGATCGGGATCCACGCCATCCCACGCCTGTTCGGGCCCGCGGACGACGAGGTGTGTCCCGAGGACGCCGTCCAGGCCCGAGCGGTGCAGGGAGTCGTCTCCTTCGCCGCGTGGCTGCGGACGCACGGGGCCCAGGGCTACGTCGGCGAGGTCGGGTGGCCCGCGGGCTTCGATCGCCAGGCCTGGGACCGGACGGCCCAGGCCTGGTACCGCGCCGCCGACATCGCCGGCCTGCCCACGACGGCGTGGGCGGCGGGTCGGTGGAGCAGGGACTACCCGATGTGGGTCTATCGGGCCTCGACGGTGGGCGGGTACCTCGACGAGGCCGGCCCGCAGGCCGCCGTGGTGGAGCGACACCTGCAGGTCGACGGGGTCGCCCGGGGCGTGGCCATCGGCAGCGGCACGTTCGGGGCCTCGGACGTCGACGACGGGTACAGCAACGCCGATCCGGGCCGCTACGGCTGGGACTACACCTACGAGTCCGCGAAGGGCTACGCGTTCCTGGCCCGGCGCGGGATCCGGCTGGTGCGGTTGGGCGTGTCCTGGGAACGCCTGCAGCGGCGACCGGCCGGGCCGCTCGACGCGAAGGAGGTCGCCCGGCTGCTCCGGGCGCTGACCTGGGCCGAGCAGGCCGGGCTGAAGGTGGTTCTCGACCTGCACAGCTACGGCACCTACGCCCTCGCGGACGGCGGGCGGGTCCGGCAGGTGGCGCTGGGCACGCCGGAGCTGCCGGTCTCGGCACTGGCCGACCTGTGGCGCAGGCTCGCCGAGGCGACCTCGTCGAGCCGGGCGATCGTCGGCTATGACCTGATGAATGAACCCGCCCGGTTGGCGGTCGGCGGCGCCCAGGGCGCCCTGGTGTGGGAGGCGGCTTCCCAGGGGGCCGTCGAGGCCATTCGGCAGGCCGGGGGCACGGCGACCGTCGTGGTCGCCGGCTACGGCAGCTCCTCGCCGGTGGGCTGGCCCCATCTGCACCCGGAGCCGTGGATCGAGGACCCACTCGGCGATGTCGCCTACGAGGTGCACAGCTACTTCGACGAGGACGGCAGCGGCCACTACGACCTCACCTACGACCAGGAGCTGGCCGCCCTGGCGGGCGGCGGTCGCCCGGCATGCGTCCACGTGCCCGCGGTGCCGATGACGACGCTCAGCAGGTGGGATTCGTGAGCAGGTGGGATTCGTGAGCAGGTGGGATTCGTGAGCAGGTGGGATTCGTGAGCA
>CAYYCE010000705.1:0-1905 GCA_964469635.1 uncultured Kineosporiaceae bacterium | reverse complement strand
CTGGCCGGTGCCGTCCTCCTGGTTCTCACGGGCCTGCGCGTGTCGGAGATCGCCACCGCCCTCGGGGTGTCGGCCGTGTGGGCTGCCGCTCTCGCCATCGCCGTGTCCCTGCTCGCCGTGTCGCTCAGGCCGCGCGTCCTGGGCGGCGTGGTCCTGGTCGCGTGGCTCGTCTGTGCCGTGGCGCTGTTCTCCGGCTACCACGTGATGCTCGACTACTTCGGCGACTACCTGCTGATCGACCTCTTCCTTGCCTCGGTGATCGCTGTGGAGGTGCTGGTTCCGTTCTGGGTGAGAGGCGACCGCGCCTCCGCCGACGCCGCATCGGGCTGACGCTGCCGTTCGCCGGTTCGCTGCCGGGTCGACCTCGTCAGCTCGTGGGTCAGCCGGACGCGGGCGGCGGTGTGTCCTCCGGCACCTGCCCGAGCCGCAGGTATGCCGCTCGCAGGACGTCGCCGAGCTCGGCTCCCCGGATCGTCACGTCGACCGGTGGAACCTGGCCGAGCAGGGTGTCGCTCGGTGCCGGGGCGACCGGCATACCGGCGGCAGGCTCCGACTGGGGTGCGAAGAACGAGTGGAGGCAGTCGGCCAGCGGCACGACCGTCTCGGCCTGCGCGTCCCGGTCGGCCCGGTGGGTGCCGGCCCGCAGCGCGGCCAGGGTCTCCAGGAGGTCGCTCCGGTCCCGCCCGCGCCAGGCGAGGATGCCGAACGGGTCCTCGTCGAAGGACTCGGCCAGCAGGTAGAACACGGCGGCCAGGTGCTTGCACGGGACCGACCAGTCCGGGCAGGTGCAGTCGAGGGACAGCTCGTCCGCGCTGCTCGGGAACAGGGACAGCCCGACGGCGGCGAAGACCTCCTCGATGTCATCGGGCATCTCGCCGGCGAGCAGCCGGGCGATGTACCAGGCGTCGTCGGCCAGCGCATCGGTGACCTCGGTCCAGGCGGTCTTGTCGAACGGGGTCACGCCGATCCGCACCCGGTAGGGGCGGGCCCGGGTGCCTTGGACCTGGGCCGTCACCGCGCCGGCTCCCACGGCGAGGTCGATGACCTGGCCCTTGCGTGCGTAGGTGCGTCCGCGTTGCAGCCGGGCGCCTACCCCCAGCGACTCCAGCACCTCGATGAACCGTTCGGACCACCACGTCTGGGCGATCGCTCCGCGTTTGCTGCGGGCCCGGATGCCGTCCGGGACGGGGCGGGGCCGGGCCGGCGGCGGGAACCAGCTACTCATCGACGGCGTCCTCGGAGAGGGTGAACAGGTCGCGCAGGGCTCCGGTGGACAGCTCGGTGAGCCAGCGCTCGCCGTCGGTCACCACGGCGTCGGCGAGCGCCTTCTTGTCCTCGATCATCTCGTCGATCTTCTCCTCCAGGGTGCCCACGCAGATGAACTTGCGGACCTGGACGTTGCGTTTCTGCCCGATCCGGAAGGCACGGTCGGTGGCCTGGTTCTCCACCGCCGGGTTCCACCACCGGTCCAGGTGGATGACGTGGTTGGCGGCCGTGAGGTTGAGGCCGGTGCCGCCGGCCTTGAGCGAGAGCAGGAACAGCGGCGGGCCGTCGTCGGACTGGAACCGGGCCACCATCTCGTCGCGTCGCTGCTTCGGTGTCCCGCCATGCAGATAGAGGACGTCGGTGTCGAAGCGGGCGGACAGGTGGGGCAGGAGGAGCTCGGCGAAGTCGGTGTACTGGGTGAACAGCAGCGCCTTGTCGCCCTCGGCGAGGATCTCCTCGACGATCTCCTCCAGGCGGGTCACCTTGCCCGAGCGCCGGCCGACGGGGGAGTGGTCGTGGAGCAGCTGCGCTCGGGCGCGCGGCTCGGCGTGATCACCGACCTGTTCGTCGAGCGCGAGGCGCGCGAGGTCGGCGTCGCCGAGGTGCTGGCCGACGCGCTCGTCGAGCACTGCCGGGCGG
>CAYYCE010000704.1:0-1910 GCA_964469635.1 uncultured Kineosporiaceae bacterium | reverse complement strand
AGCTGGCCCCTGCAAACCTGGGGCGGAGTCTATCCGCGCACCGGCTGGACCACCCAGGCCGAAGAACCCAAGGCCGCGGCCATCAACGCCCAGCGCGCCGGCGACATCGTCACGCGCCCTGGCCAGCCGCACGTCTATATTCCGGTCACCGCTTCATCCTCGTCCGGTCTGCGTGTCTGGTCGCCCGGTCCGTTGGTCGAGACGGATGACCGCACCGGGACCTGGCAGATGCTCGCACCAACGCCGGAGTTCACCTGCGCGGTGTTCGGGACCAACGATCTTGCCAGTCTCACCGGCTGGGGCGGTGGGAAAGTCGATGCCGCCGGCGATTATGTCTGGAATCTGTGGCGGCCCTACCAGTGCTGCCGGCGGCGCGGGCAGGTGTTTCTCACGAGTATCGACTGGATGGCCTACCCGCCATGAGCAGCCGCACGCGCACGCTCGCCCGTGAACGCTGCCGGCGTGTCGGGCTGTCGATCCTGCTGCTGCTTGGGAGCGACACCTTCGCCGTCACCAAGGGCCCGACGGAAGACAGTCTCTGGTATTACGAGATCGGCGGGGCCGAGCCGGTGTCGGTGCCGGCGAACCCCGCGGTCACGTCGGTGACGCTGGGCGGTTCCGCCCAACTGGGGATGGGCTATAGCTGCGGCAAGTTCGATCCCGTCGCGGCGGTCACCAACACCCTGAACGACATCGGCGCCGGGGTCGACAGCATGATGACCGCCATGACGGTCGCGGCGAGCGCCGCCATTGCCGCCCTCCCGGCGCTGATCCTGCAGCGCGCCAATCCCGGGCTCTATGATCTCTTCCAGAACGCCTTGCTGCAGGCCAAGGAGACCATGCAACTGGCCACCAAGTCCTGCGAGCAGATGGAGGCCGAGATCGCCAAGGGCAAGAACCCCTATGCCGATCTCATCACGCTCTCCAAGGGCAACGACTGGAAGCTGCAGATGGGTATCGGCGGCAACGATGCCGTGACCGCGAAGACGGCCGTCGAGACCAGCAACGGCAACAACGGTGTCCCCTGGATCGGCGGGCAGGCCGGGGGCTCGGGCCAGCCGGTGCTGGAATTTACCGGCGACATCGTCAAGGCAGGCTACAACCTCACCATGAACCGGCCCATCACCACGGCGGGTCCGGTGCCACCGGCCGCGGCCACCCGCCTGTCGGAGATCTGGGCGACGCCGACCGAGGCCCGCGACTGGGTCGTCGATGTGGTCGGCGAGAACATCGTCACCACCTGCGACACCTGCCGCAAGGACAGTATTCCCGGCACCGGGCTGTTGCCGAAGCTGCATCAGGAGGCCACCGATGTGACGGTGGAACTGCAGAACCTGGTCGGTGGCGCGACACCGCCGACCCTGGACAACCTGGACCAAATCACGGCGCCGGGCGTGGCCATCACCCGCCAGGTCATCGAGGCGATCCGCGCGATGCCGGCCTCCGAGCAGAGTCTCATCATGGGACGGCTGGTCTCCGAGATCAGTACCGCGCGCACGGTGGAGAAGGCGCTCCTCGCCCGCCGCCTGCTGCTGACCGGCCGTCAGGTGCCGGAAGTCTATGCGACCGAGGTGGCCCGTGAGCATGCCGATGCCTCCATCGCGGAACTCGACAAGGAGATCGAGAACCTGCTGTTCGAGACCCGCGTGCGCAAGGAAGTCGTCTCCGACACCGTCACCCTGCTGCTGCAGCGGGCGGCGGCCCGGCGGCAGGCCTCGCTCAACACCCCCGGCGTGCCCACGATTGACCCGCGGCCGTTAAGTAATGGCCGGGTGCCGTAACGGTGTGATCATGCGGCGGCGCTGGTTTCTCCTGTTGACCCTGTTGGCATTTGTCCTGGCGCTCGCTGCCGGTGGCCTCCTCTGGCAGGCGGTCGAGACCTCCTCGGTGAGCGCGCTGCAGATCCGGGT
>CAYYCE010000703.1:0-1911 GCA_964469635.1 uncultured Kineosporiaceae bacterium | reverse complement strand
CCGCCGGGAGCGGGCCGACGACGGCGCGGCGACCCAGAGCAGGCCGCCGCGGGTGGGCACCGGTCGGTGACCCGATCCGGGTCGGGCCGAACCGGGGGCGGCTCAGCCGGTGGAGCGCAGGTCGGGCGAGCGCAGGTGGGCTGAGCGCAGGTCGGCCGAGCGACGGCGACGGCGGCGCAGCTCCGAGCGACGCTCGTCCTCGTCCATGCCCCCGAAGACGCCGTACTGGGCGAGTGCCGGGTTCTCGAGCGCCCAGTCGCGGCACGTGGTCAGCACCGGGCAGCGCGCGCAGACCGCCTTGGCCTCCCGGACCTGAGCCACAGCGGGACCGGTGACCCCGATCGGGAAGAACAGCTCTGGGTCCTCCGCCAAGCATTCCGCTCTGTCACGCCAGTCCCCGCTCGGGGTCTGCATGGCGTTCGTCACGGGTGTCACCTCCCCCTTCCGGGCAGACGTTCACCCCGACGGCACGATCGCCGCGGGGCGGGGTGGAATCGGCGATTCGGGATCGGGTACTGCCCGGATCGACTGGTCACGGTGGTCAAGGGCTCCCGGGGTGAATCTATTCCGGTCCGGGTCCGACTGCGCGGCGCGTGGTCGAGCGGGGACGGGCGCTGCTCACGCCGACGGCCTGACGGCCGCCAGCCTCGCCAGGGTCGGCAGTAGTGCGGCCGAGGAGGCCGACAGCCCGTCCACGATGCCCTGCAGCCACCCGGTCGCGGCCGCGGCCCCGTCGGGTCCGAGGGCCTGGACGGCCGCGACGTAGCCGACGCCGTCCGTCGCGGCCCGTCCTAAACCGTCCAGGAACGCGGTGTCCGGGGCGGAGCCGGGCGTCCCGGCGTAGTCGGCCAGCACTTCGTCGATCCGCTCGCGCAGCAGGCTGCGGGATCCGCCGCCGTCCGGTTCGACCTTGGCGACCATGGCGGTCAGCCGGGCGGCCCGTTCCCGCTTGGCCAGCCGCAGCATCTCCATGGCCCCTTCGAACACATGCTCGCCGAGGGGCTGGGCGGCGAAGAACGGCCGCCGGACCTGGGAGTACCAGGCCTGCAGGGCGCACAACTGCCCCAGGTACGCGAGGTTCTTGGCCGTGATCCGGTAGGCGCTGCGGTGGTCGGGCGTCCTGATCGGAGTGCGGATCGCCGGCGGGGCGCCGACCAGCACCAGTTGCCCGTCGGGGACGTCGGAACGCAGCACCGATCCGGCCCCGATCACCGACCCGAAGCCCACCTCGACCGGGCCCACGGCGCCGCCCTGCCCGCCGAGGAAGATCGGCGGCCGGTCGAGCAGCACTCCCCGGGGGACGTCCCCGAACAGCGAGGGGGTGGTCTTGTCGCCGTCGGGAGTGAAGTTGAAGTGGATGTAGGACGAACCCACCTCGCTGTGGTCGCGGCGACTGGTCCCGCCCGCCATCAGCACGTCGCAGAAGTTGATCAGGCTGCCCAGGGTGACGAACGGGAACAGGATGGTCTGCTTGAGCCCGACGCAGTGGGCGGTCCCCGCCTCCTCCTCGAGCAGGCACCCCTCGCGCACGTGGCCGGCGTAGCCCATCCCGGCCCTGGCCAGGAACACCGCGTTCTCTGCGTAGCCGGCCTTCAATCGGACGTCGGGCCCCATCCGCACGTCCTTGACGGTGACCGGCCCCTCCTCGCCCAGGCGGACGCCGGATGAGATCACCGTCCGCGCGCCGTGGATCCGGCAGCCCGGCTCGATCCGCACCCCGTCGCCGCTGATCCGCTCGACGTCGACGTCGGGGCCGATGTCGACCGTGAACGGGTTGGGGATCTCGACACCCCTGGCGATCAGCGCCTCGACCTTGTCCATGCCGCGCCAACGGTGTCCCATGGGTCTTCCCCTGTCGCTTCGGTGCCTGGTCCTCGAGGGTGCTGGGGCGGGCGCGGCACGTCTTTGCCG
>CAYYCE010000702.1:0-1911 GCA_964469635.1 uncultured Kineosporiaceae bacterium | reverse complement strand
GCCGGTCGGGCCCCCGCGGCGGATCCGCGAAACGATCCCCCCAGACCACCCGGCAGAGATGCCAGCACGCCGACGACGTTGTACGGTTACCACACGACACAGTGACAACCCAACATCCGGGGCCCCGCCATGGGCGCCTGCCCCGGATCGATGTATGAGGGGGTCGACGCCATGGGGCGCGGCCGTCAGAAGGCCAAGCAGACGAAGGTGGCCCGGCAGCTGAAGTACTTCAGCCCGGACACCGACTACACGGCCCTCCAGCGCGAGCTCTCGGGCTCGAACGACCGCGAAACGGTAGCCGACGACGAGGACGACGAGGAGTCGGACGACGGGTCGGGGGAAGAGTACGCGGACTGGTCGGCAGGCGGTCAGCGCTGAATCGAGTCGGCGCGGACTATCGCCCTGCCGACGTGGCACCCACCATTCGGACCGCGCCGCCGTCCACGCCCTTGGAGCCCCGTACCTCCGCTCCGGAGGGCGTCACCTCCGACGACGCGACGGCGACCTCGCCGCAGACCCAGGCATCCAGGCCTCGAGCCGCCAGGTGTGACACCGTGGAATCGGCCGCCTCGGCGGACACCACCGCGATCATGCCCACCCCCAGGTTGAGGGTGCGCTCCAGATCAGCGGAGGGCACCCGGCCCAGGCGCCCGACCAGCCCGAAGATCGGCGGTGGGGCCCAGGTGGCCCGGTCGACGGTGGCCCTCAGCCGCCGGGGCAGCACCCGCGCGAGGTTGGCGGCCAAACCGCCGCCCGTGACGTGCGAGAACGCGTGCACATCGTCCCCGAGGACCTTCACCAGGTCGACCACGTCGGCGGCGTAGACCCGGGTCGGGACCAGCAGTTCCTCGCCGAGGGTGCGGCCCAACTCCTCGACGTGCCGTTCGTAGGCCCAGCCGGCGTCGGCGAAGACCCGCCGGACCAGCGAGTAGCCGTTGGAGTGCAGGCCCGAGGACGCCATGGCGACCACGACGTCGCCGTCCCGGACCCGCTGCGGGCCGCGCAGGGCGTCGGCCTCGACCACCCCGACCGCCGCCCCGGCCAGGTCGTACTCCTCGGGTCCCAGCAGTCCTGGGTGCTCGGCCGTCTCGCCGCCGACCAGGGCGCACCCGGCTTGCTCGCAGCCCACGGCGATGCCGCCGACCAGGGCGGCGATCCGCTCCGGCACCACTCGGCCGCAGGCGATGTAGTCGGTCATGAACAGCGGGCGTGCACCGCAGACCACGATGTCGTCGACCACCATCGCGACCAGGTCGACACCCACCGTGTCGTGGACGTCCATGGCCTGGGCCACCGCCACCTTGGTGCCCACGCCGTCCGTGCTCGTCGCCAGCAGCGGACGGCGGTACTCGCGCAGCGCGGCGACGTCGACCAGACCGGCGAAGCCGCCGAGACCGCCGACCACCGAGGTCCCCAGGGCTCGGGCCGCCGAATGAGTGCGGGCGACGGCGGTCCTCATCAGCTCGACCGCCGCATCGCCGGCCTCGACGTCGACCCCGGCCGCGGCATAGGTCATCGGCTCGCTCACGCCACGATCCTAGGGCTGGGCTCAGGTCAGTCCGAGCGGCAGCACGGGCTGCTCCAGGGCGTGCTTGCCGAGTTCGGACGCCTCGGGCAGTGGAATCGGGTAGCGACCGGTGAAGCAGGCGGTGCACAGCCGCTCGAGCGGCCGGCCGGTGGCGGCGACCATGCCGTCCAGCGAGATGTAGCCCAGGGTGTCGGCGCCGATGCTGGCCCGGACCTCCTCGACGCCCAGGCCCGCGGCCACCAGCTCGGCACGGGTGGCGAAGTCGATCCCGTAGAAGCACGGCCAGGCGACCGGGGCACTCGAGATCCGCACATGCACCTCGGCCGCGCCGGCCTCGCGCAGCATCCGCACCAGAGCCCGCTGGGTGTTGCCGCGCACGATGG
>CAYYCE010000701.1:0-1920 GCA_964469635.1 uncultured Kineosporiaceae bacterium | reverse complement strand
GGCCCAGGGCCGTCGCCCCGGCCCGGGTGGCCAGGTACAACAGGTGGGCCGACGTCAGGGGGTGGCCGTCGGCGCCCAGCAGCGACTGCACGAAGTAGGCCTGCAGTCCCTCGCGCAGCAGCGAGAGCGAGGTCCCGGCCCCGACGTCGGTGCCGAGCGCGACCCGGACGCCGTGGTCGAGATGGCGGCGCATCGGGAACAGCCCGCTGCCCAGCGCCGAGTTGCTGCTCGGGCAATGGGCGACCGAACTCGACCGCGCGGCGAGCAGTTCCAGTTCCGGCGTGCTCGGGTGGACGTTGTGTGCGAAGACGCTCAGCGGGCCCACCAGGCCGAACCGATGATAGGTGTCCAGGTAGTGCGGGCACTGCGGGAACAGCGAGCGCACGGTGTCGATCTCGGCCACGTTCTCGTTGATGTGGGTGGTGAACAGCGCGCCGTCGAACTCCTCGAGCACGGCCGCGCACGCCGTCAGCAGCCCCGAGGTGGTGGCGAGGGAGAACCGCGGGGTGACCGCGTACCGCAACCGCCCGCGGCCGTGCCAGCGCCCGGCCAGTTCGACCGCCTCGGCGTAGGCGCGTTCCGCGGTGGTGTGCAGTTCCTCGCGCAGCAGCCGGTCACCGACCACCAGTCCGGCCGCCGCCCGCAGCCCGCGCTCCTCGGCCACCCGGAAGAAGGTCTCGACCGCCGGGGCGTAGTGCGCCCCGAACACCAGCGCGGTCGTCGTGCCCGCCCGGAGCAGGCCGTCGACGAGCTCGGCGGCGACCTGGGCGGCGCGGTCCGGTTCGGCCATCCGGGCCTCCTCGGGCAGCGCACACGCCTCGAGCCAGTCCAGCAGCGGCCTTCCCAGGCCGCCGATCACCCGCACCTGGGGGAAGTGGACGTGGGTGTCGATCAGCCCGGGCAGCACCAGGCCGCCGGTCAGATCGACGACCTCGGCGTCCGGGTGCCCGGCCCGGATCCGCGCGATCGGGCCGCGGTCGACGATCGCGCCGTCCGCGCCGACGGCCACGCCGCCGTCCTGCTCGGACCGCAGCCGGCCGCCGGCGAACGGGGACCACGGGGTGTCGAGGACGGTGCCCCGGTAGACGATCATCCGGGGGTCCTCGCGGCCGCCGTGCGGGCCGATTCGAACCGCCGCACCAGCTCGGCCGCCACGCTCAGCGCGACGGTGGCCGGGTCCTTCCCCCGGAGCTGCGGGGTCCCGATGGGGGTGACGATCCGGGCCAGCGCGTCCTCGTCGTGCCCCTCGGCGGACAGCGTGCGGGTGAACCGACGCCACTTCGCCGCCGAGCCGATCAGCCCGATCGAGCCGAGGTGGGCACACCGCAGCGCGGCGTCGCACAGCGCGGCGTCCTCGGCGTGGTCGTGGGTCATCAGCAGCACCTCGGTGCCCGCCGGAAGCTCGCCGAGTACCAGTTCGGGGACCACGGCGTGGTGGACGACGACGCGCGCCACGGCGTCGGCCGTCACCACCGCGAGCCGCGCGGGGGCGACCTGATCGGCCCGGGAGTCGACGAGATGCAGATCGAGGTCGCGCCGGGACAGGATCCGCGCCAGTTCCATCCCGACGTGGCCGAGGCCGATGATCGCCACGGCGGGCGGCACCGGCAACTCCTCCAGCAGGACGCTCACCTCGCCGCCGCAGCACTGCACGCCGTGGCGGGAGTCGGCCTTGTCGCTCAGGGTGATCGTCAGGCTCTGCGGACCGCTTCCCGGGGAGGCCAACAGCTCCCGGGCCCGCTCGATCGCCGTGTGCTCCAGGTTCCCGCCGCCGATCGTGCCCCAGACGCCCGCGGCGCCGACCACCAGCTTCGCCCCCGCCTCGCGGGGGGCGTGCCCGCGCACCGAGGCGAGGGTCACCAGTACACCCGCCTCGCGGCGCTCGCGCAGCGCCGCCACCGCCCGCACCCAGTTCACGGC
>CAYYCE010000700.1:0-1921 GCA_964469635.1 uncultured Kineosporiaceae bacterium | reverse complement strand
CGGACCGCCGGTGTGGGTGACCGATCCCCACTTCGTCCTCGACCACCACCTGCGCCGGGTGGACCTGGGGCGGCGCAACGACCGGGACGACCTGCTGAACCTGATCCAGTCGCTGGCCCTGACCCCCTTCGACCGCACCCGCCCGCTGTGGGAGGCGACCCTGATCGAGGGGCTGGCCGACCGGACCGGTGGTCCCGGCCGGGCGGGCTACTTCCTCAAGCTGCACCATTCGCTCGCCGACGGACTGAGCATCATCCGACTGCTGTCCGCACTCTCGAGCCGCACCCGCAGCCCGACCAAGGACAAACCCGTTGCGCTGCAACCGGTCACCGAGGACACCTCCCCGAGCCGGCTGGGGCTCACCGTGCACGACGCCCTGGAGTCGGCCCGGCTCGCACCGGGCGCGATCTCCGAACTGTTGTCCATCGGACGCCGCGTGGCCACCGATCCGACCGGCGCGGCGGCGGGTGGGTTGCGGTTCGCGGCCTCGCTGCGCCGTGTGCTCTCACCACCGCCGGCGCGACCGTCCCCGTTGCTGGCGCGTCGGGACGGACGGCGCTGGCTGCTGCGCACCCTGGAGTGCCCGCTGCCCCGGCTGCGGGCCTGCGGCCACGCCGCGGGCGGGTCGGTGAACGATGCCTACCTGGCCGCCCTGCTCGGGGGACTGCGGCACTACCACGAGCGGCACGAGGTCGCGATCGAGGAGATCCCGGTGACGATTCCGGTGTCGCTGCGCCGCACCGACGACCCGACCGCCGGCAACCGGTTCGTCGGGGTGATGTTCGCGGCACCGATCGGAATCGTCGATCCCGAGGACCGGATCGCCGCCGTGCGGAGTGCTGTGATGGCGCAACTGGACGAGCCTGCCCTGGACTCGTTCTCCCTCCTCACCCCCATGGCCAACCGGCTTCCGTCGGGAGTGGGGGCGGCCGCGATGGGGGCCAGGGGGCGCATCGACCTGTCGGCCTCGAATGTGCCCGGGTTCACCGAGGAGACCTTCTTTGCCGGTGCGAAGGTGGAACGGTTCTTCCCGTTCGGCCCGCTGCCGGGGGTCGCGATGATGGCCACGATGCTCTCGCACGTCGGGACCTGCTGCATCGGTCTGACCATCGACGCCGCGGCGGTCCCGGACGACGGAGTGCTGATGGAGTGCATGAGGGCGGGGCTGGATGAGGTGCTGGCCCTGACCGATCGATGAGGGTCCTCACGTCAGGCCGGCGCCCCTGGGTGACGAGCGTTCAAGGGTGGTCTCGGTCAGCACGTCGACGGGCGAGCGGACAACTCCTTCCGTGGGTGTGTGGGCGGCGCCGAGGGCCACGGGGGACCGATCCTCGCCCGGCGAGGATCGGTAGACTGTCACCGACGTGGCAACTCGGCGCGCTTCCCGACGGTCGAGGGTGCGACATCGCGGGAAGGCATTCTTGTGGAAACCACCCCGAGAAGCAGGGACGGCAGCATTCATGTGACCGATGAGCGGTTCAACACCGTCTCGCACATGTTTGCCGCCTGTTTCGCCTTGGGGGGCGCCGCGCTCCTCGTCTCGCAGGCGGGCGCACAGGGTGATCCTTGGAAGATCGTCGGTTTGAGCATCTATGGTCTCTCCCTCGTGTCGCTGTTCGTGTCCAGCGCGATGCACCACGGTCTCGACGGGGGCGCACGGCTGAACGAGGTGCTCCGCACCCTTGACTACGATTCGGTCTTCTTCCTGATCGCGGGCACGGCCACACCGCTCGTGCTGGTGCTCTTCCGAAACACGTATGGCTGGACGGTCTTCGGCGCGGTGTGGGCCATCGCCTCGCTGGGGATCGTGCTGCGCTCGGTGCTGCGGCAACTGCCGAAATACGTCACGAACACCCTCTACATCGCTCTGGGCTGGCTGACGATCCTGCTGGTCGGCGCGCCCGGTCCACTGCCCGTGGGT
>CAYYCE010000699.1:315-1921 GCA_964469635.1 uncultured Kineosporiaceae bacterium | reverse complement strand
GACGATCACGCTGGCACCGGGGACGGCGGAGCGCACCGTGCGCACCGCGCGGTCGACCAGTCCGATCCCTCCCGGCCGCGCGGTCGCCACCGCCTCCGGCGGTGGCACCACGACCGCGAGCAGCTCGATCACGAGGAGGATTCCGCCTGTCGGGCGGCAGCCGCCGCGGCGGCGATCCTCGCCGTGATCTCCCCGGGGGGCTGCCGGGGGACGGCCGCCTCGGCCGGTTTGGCGAGCGGTCTGGCGAACACCAGCCGCCCGTTGGCGGTCACCAGCACGCTCGTGACCGTCGCCTCGACGTCCGACCCGATGCGCTCGCGGGAGCGCTCCACGACCACCATGGTGCCATCGTCCAGATAGCCCACGGCCTGACCGCTCTCCTTGCCGGGTCTGGTCAACAGCACGGTGATGTGCTCCCCGGCCAGCACGGGAGGCCGCAGCGCGATCGCCAGGGCGTGCAGGTTGAGCACCCGGCAACCGGCGACGGCGGCGACCCTCGCCAGGTTGGTGTCGAGGGTCAGCAGCGCCGCGCGGCGCTCCTGACACATGTGGACGAGCTTGGCGTCGACCGCCTCGACCTCGACCGCCTCGTCCTCGATGACCTCCAGGTCGATCCCACGCTCCTGACGCAGCGTCTCGAGGACGTCCAGGCCCCGCCGACCCTTGGCCCGGCGACGCTCCTCGGCGGAGTCCGCGAAGTGCTGCAGCTCGCCCAGCACCGGCTCCGGCACCAGCAGGGTGCCGTGCAGGAACCCGGCCCGGACGACGTCCACGATGCGGCCGTCGATGGCCACCGAGGTGTCCACGATCTTGGGCAGCGAGGATGCCGAGGGACGCAGCACCTCGAGCCGGCCGCTGCCGCCGAGCATGGACAGCACGCCGTGGCGTCGGGCCAGCCCGATCCGGTAGCCGAGCACACCGATCGTCAGAACGACGAACAGGAACAGCGGGGCCGTCAGCTGGGCCGATCCGACCAGCAGCATCGGCCAGGCCAGGGCCGCCGAGGCGAGCACGCCGCCCACGGCCCCGGTCAGGCCCGCCAGCAACTGCTCGGCCGACCGCCCGGCGAGCGCGCTCTCGGTGCGGGTGACGGTCCGGAACGTCAGCCGGGCGATGACCCCACCCAGGACGTAACCGCTGGCGGCCCCCAGGACGACGCCGAGCGCCGGGGCATCGAAGATCCCCACGACCTGGGCACCGGAGCCGAACCCGTGGGCGATCTGGTAGCCGGCACCTGCCAAGAAGGCCACCACGCAGAACCGCAGTGCCTCGACCATCGTGAGAGACATCGATGGATCCCGCTGCCGCACGGCCGGCCCCTCCTCTTCCTCACGGGTGGCGCCGGCAACCGGTCAGCTGAGATGACTCAGGAGGCGAGCACCTCGTCGAGGATGGCCGCCGCCTTGTCCTCGTTGGTTTGTTCGGCAAGCGCGAGCTCCGACACAAGGATCGTGCGGGCGCGACCCAACATCTGCTTCTCGCCGGTGGACAGGCCCCGGCCCTGATCGCGCCGGGTGAGGTCACGAACCACCTCGGCAACCTTGATCACGTCGCCGGAGTGCAACTTCTCGAGGTTGGCCTTGTAGCGGCGCGACCAGTTGGTCGG
>CAYYCE010000699.1:0-305 GCA_964469635.1 uncultured Kineosporiaceae bacterium | reverse complement strand
GCTCCTCGGCATAGGCGGCACGCAGAACCTCGAACATCCGATCCAGGCCCTCTTGGCCGACGACATCACGGAGCCCGACAAGCTCGACGTTCAAGGCGGGCACCTTGATGGTCAGGTCGCTCTGCGTGACCTTCTCGGTGGGCCGCAGGACGAGGTACTGACGTTCCTCTCCCGCGATGACCCTGGTCTCAGTCTCTACGATTTGCGCCGCCCCGTGCTGCGGGTGAACGACCGTTTCGCCGACCTTGAAAGCCATGTGGTGTTATCCCCTTTCCAAGGACTCGATCCTACCACGCGAACGGAGC
>CAYYCE010000698.1:0-1921 GCA_964469635.1 uncultured Kineosporiaceae bacterium | reverse complement strand
CTCCCAGATCCCCGCGCTCTTGATGTCGGTGGCCACCGGCGTCATCGTGACCCGCTCCACCAGCGAGGGAGACGTCGGCAACGACCTGGTGAACCAGCTCTCCCGCCACCGCGAGGCGCTGCGCATCGGCGGCGGTGCCCTGGTCGCGCTGTGCCTGGTCCCCGGCATGCCGAAGATCCCGTTCCTGCTCGCCGGCGGGGTGCTGATCCTGGCCTCCACCCGTTCGCCCGCCGAGGAGATCGGCCCGAGACCCACACCCGGTGCCGTCCCGATGCCCGCCGCCGCCTCCCTGCCACCCGGCGGCACGGCGGCCGCCCCCGACCCCCTCAGCGAGTCGCTGAGGGTGGACCCACTGGAGCTGCTGCTGGCCCCCGACCTGGTCGATCTGGTGGACCCGGCCCGAGGCGGCGACCTGCTCGACCGGGTGCGGGCACTGCGCCGCAAGACCGCACTCGATCTCGGCCTGGTGCTGCCGCCGGTGCGGACCCGCGACGGCGCCCAGCTGCCGCCGGGCAGCTACGAGATCCGGATCGGCGGCGTGCCCGTGGCCACCGGGGAGTCCCCGCCGGGGCACCTGCTGGCCATCGGCGACGCCCAGGATCAGCTCCCCGGACGGCGGACCACCGAGCCTGTGTTCGGGCTGCCCGCGGTGTGGGTACCCACCGAGCACCGGGCCACCGCCGAGATGCTGGGGGCCACCCTGGTCGAGCGGCCGGCCGTGGTCACCACCCACCTCGCCGAGATGGTCCGGCGCAACGCCTCCCGCCTGCTCTCGCTCGATGACACCCGGGAACTGCTCGAGGCGCTCAAGGCGGACCGTCCAGCTGCCGTCGAAGAACTGGTGCCGTCCTTGTTGCCGCTGAGCTCAGTCCAGCGGGTGTTGCAGACCCTGCTCGACGAGCAGGTCTCCATCCGCGACCTGGGCCGGGTGCTGGAGGGCGTCGGGCAGCGCGCCCGCGCCACCACCGACCCGGACGCGCTGCTCGAGGCGGCCCGCGCCGCCCTCGGTCCGGCGCTGACCGCCCAGTACGTGTCGGACGGCGTGCTGCACGCCATCACGGTCGACCCGGCCCTGGAACAGGACCTGGTCGAGGGGCTGCGGGCCAGCGAGCAGGGCGTGGTGATCGCGCTCGATCCGCTGACCGCCAACCGGCTGGCCGCCGACCTGGCGGCGCTGGTGAACGGGGCCGAGAACGCCGGCCTCTCACCGGTGCTGCTCGTCGCGGGCCCGCTGCGCCTCCCCTTGCGTCGCCTGATCCGCGGCGCCCTCCCCCAGCTCCCCGTCATCGGTTTCGCCGAGACCGCGGGGATCAGTTCCATCGAGACCGTCGGACAGGTGAGCCGTGGCCACGAAGTTGTTGCTCGAGGGTGACGACCTCGAGGAGTTGTTGGTTCGCGCTCAGGAAGAGGGCGGACCAGGAGCCCGGATCGTGCGCGCCGAGAAGGTGCGGCACGGTGGCGTGATGGGGTTCTTCGCCAAGGAGAGCTTCGAGGTCGCGCTCGAGGTGCCCGACGACGCCGGGGGCGGCGCCGCGCAATCCGCCGTCTACGGCAGCCACGCCCCGGCGGACGGCTCCGGGTCGGTGCCCGTCGACGCGCTGCTGACCCGGATGGCAGACCGGATCACGGACCCCGCCGACGTCCGGATCCCGGTGCCGCGGCACCCGGACGAGATCCCCGCCCCGCCACCCCAGGCGTCTCAGGCGGCCCCGCCGTCCCGAGGTGCCTCGTTCGCCCCGTTCGGGGAGACCTTCGGCGCGGCGTTGCAGCAGTTCGCCTCGGCGCTGCCGCAGCACGAGGGCGCCGCCGTCCCCGAGGCGCCCACCCCGAACCCCCACCAGAACCCCGTGCCCAGCCCTCGGCCGGCCGCCGAACCGGCCGCCGAGCCTGTCGCCGAACCTGTCGCCGAGCCGGTCGCCGA
>CAYYCE010000697.1:0-1922 GCA_964469635.1 uncultured Kineosporiaceae bacterium | reverse complement strand
AGCCGACGCCGTCCTCGCGCAGCCGGCGCATCACGCCGTCGGCGGCGGCCAGCCCGAAGGCACGGCCTCCGGTGAGCACGACGGCGTGAACCCGGTCGACGACGTTGCGCGGATCGAGCAGGTCGGTCTCGCGGGTGCCGGGCCCCCCACCCCGGACGTCGACCCCGGCGACCGCCCCCTCCGGCGGGGCCAGCACCACCGTGGTCCCGGTCAGCCAGCCGTCCTCCCCCCCCCGATCCGGGGCTCGGTCGGCGTGACCGACCCGGATCCCCTTCACGTCGATCAGCGAGTTCGTCGAGCCCGTCCGAACCTTCACGATCGGTTCCTCCCTGGCGATGATCGCCGGTGTCGGTGGTGGCCAGGCACCGCTGAAGCGCCGCGACGATCGGCCGGTTGGAGGGCAGCCACCCGAGGTCCAGCCACCGGCCCGACTCCAACCAGGTGAGCGCGTCGTGGTCCTCGATCGGGGCGGGCCGCCCGGCCACCACAACGGCACGCCAGACCCGCATCCGGTATCCCGGGCGGATGTCCCATCCGGGTCCACCGCCCGGGGCGGTGAGCTCGTCCCCGAGGCGAACCGCCACGCCCAGTTCCTCGGCGAGTTCGCGGTGCAGCGCCACGAGGTGGTCCTCCCCGGCCTCGACCCCTCCGCCGGGCAGCTCCCAATGACCCGCGGCCCACTCGGGCTCGGTGCGCCGGGCGGCCAACAGCCGGGTGGGTCGGACCAGGTCGTCGAGCACGGCGGCGGCCACCACCCACCGAGTCCCGCTCACCGGCTCAGCGTGGCACATCTCCACCGCCGCCGGTCGGGGCCGGGTGGCCCCCCTCGCGGGGGGGGGACCCCGCCCCACCCGCGGGCGGGGGGGGGGCGGGGTACGCCCCGGGTGGGGGGGTGCACTACACCCCGACCGGCGGCGGTGGGCGCACAATCGGCCCATGAACTCCCCGGATGAGGTGGCCGCCGACCTGCGGGCGGCGGGCTGCGTGTTCGCCGAGGAGGAGGCCGCGCTGCTGATCGGGGCGACCGGTTCGCCCGCAGAGCTCGAACGGGCCGTGCGACGCCGCCGCGAGGGGACCCCGCTCGAGGTGATCCTCGGGTGGGCCGAGTTCTGCGGACTGCGGATCGGCGTGGACGCCGGCGTGTTCGTGCCGCGCCGACGCACCGAGTTCCTGGTCGCCCTGGCGGCCGAGCGGTGCGCGTCCGGGGCGGTGATCGTGGACCTGTGCTGCGGCACCGGGGCGATCGGCCTGGCGGTGGCGCACTCCGTCCGCTCCCGCGCGGGAGCGGAGATCTGGGTGCACGCCGCGGACCTCGACCCGGCCGCCGTGCGCTGCGCCGTCCGGAACCTGGCAGCCGTGGGCGGCCGGGTGTACCGGGGCGATCTGTACCGGGCACTGCCGCAGCGGCTGCGGGGACGGATCGACGTCCTGGTCGTCAACGCGCCCTACGTGCCCACCGAGCGCATCGCCTCGATGCCGCCGGAGGCGCGCGACCACGAGCCGAGGCTCGCCCTCGACGGGGGCCCGGACGGGGTGGAGGTCCAGCGCAGGGTGATCGCCGGCGCCCCGGCCTGGCTGGCGGGCGAGGGGGTCCTGTTGATCGAGACCGGGGCGGACCAAGCCCCACGCACCGCCGCGGTGATGCGCGAGCACGGATTCGCTCCCCGGACGTGTCACGACGAGGAACTGGGCGGCACGGTCGTCCTCGGACGAAAGGCCCTGGCAGAGTGAGCCCATGGCCTACCTGAGACCGCGTCGGCTGACCGACGAGGAGATCACCCGCCAGCTCTCGGACCTGCCCGGCGTGAACCGGGGAGCGCAGGGAACCCTGGTGTACACGGTGAAGGCACCCTCGTTCGAGGAGGCCGTCCAGCTGGTGCGCCTGGTCGCCGTGGACGCCGAGCTGATGAACCACCACCCCG
>CAYYCE010000696.1:0-1922 GCA_964469635.1 uncultured Kineosporiaceae bacterium | reverse complement strand
CTTCGAGAAGCTGGTCGACGGTCCCCAGCTGCATGCGCTGCGGCGGCGGGCACCGCGGGACGCGGCCGTGGACGAGGCCCACCGCAGGCGGCTGGCCACCGATCACCTGTCCATCGACCTGTCGGCCACGGCCATGGACCCGGTCCAGGACAACACCCTCTCCCTGGGCGGGCTGGACCCGGGCCTGACCCGGCAGCGGCCGTCGACGGCCGGCTTCAGCTTCCGCCGCCGCCCGGCGCGGGTGGACTCACCGCTGACCGATCTGCCGGGACCGCAGGACGTCCGGGGACCGGTCGACGCAGCGGCGGGCCAGGTGCTGCTGATGTGCGGCCGGCTCGCCCTGGCGGCCCGGACGACGTCCTCGTTCCCGGGGGCCTTCGAACCGGCTCGGATCCACAGCGGGACGACGCGGCGCGTCCCGGACCGCCGGACCGGGTTCCCGCAGCCGTCGATGCGGGGGGTGTTCTCCGAACAGCGCGACGACGACGAGCCGACCGAGGTGATCGACGGCGGCGTCTTCGACAACATCCCCATCGCCCGGGCGCTCGAGGCGGTGCAGGCCGCCCCCGCCCAGACCCCCACCGCCCGCACCCTGGTGTACCTGGACCCGAGTCCCCCGCTGTTGGGCTCGATCCCCCGGGAGCGCTCGGAGAACGCGACCGGGTTCCTCCCCGTGATCGTGCGCAGTCTGGGGCTCAAGCAACGGGTCGAGGACGCGGACGACGAGATCGAGCTCATCCGCAGCCACAACCAGGCCGAACAGGAGGCCAGGGCCCGGCGCGACGTACTGGCGGGCGAACTGGGGGGCGAACTGGGGGGCGAGCTGGGGGGCGAGCCGGGGGCGGCGGGCGAATCGGAGCTGCGGGCCGCCTACCTGCGGTGGCGGGCCGCGGAGGACTCCCGCCGGCTGGCCGACCTGCTGACCGACCCCGGCACGAGCCTGGTGCGCTCCTCGGTGAATCGGTCGACGCCGCAGGCCCTGACCCAGACGGCGGCGTTGCGGGTCCGCGAGGTCGTCCCGGCCGCCTACGCCGGGCGGGCCTGCGCCGCCTCGCCCGCGCCGTCCGCGGCCGTGGTCGGCGCCATCCGCGACGGCCTCGGCGAGGACGCGACGGTGCTGCTGCACGCGGTGAGCATGCTCGTCGCCTGGGTGCGTGCGCTGGAGGACGCCGGCGTCGCCGACGGCCTCCAGAACGACCTGGCCGCCCTCAAGCGTCGGCTGTACCGGCTGCGGGAGACCGCGGCGGAGATCCGTGCCCGGGGCGAGACCGCACTCGTCGACCGGTTCCTCGGCGGCGACCCCTGCTCGCCGGACTGGCCCCGGCTCGCGCCCGCCATCGCGTCGGCGCTCGAGGTCGAGCAGGGCGTGCGGTGCCCGGACGGGCCCGCGGTGCTCATCGCGCTCGACCTGGACGACGAGTCGTTCTACGCGTGGCTGACGGATCTGCTCACCGGGAGTGCGCCGGCGGCACCGAGCCGCCCGGCCCTGCGGGACTGCTGGACGACGCTGGCGGCGCTGCTCACCGCCGTCGCCAAGCTGGACCCCGCACCCGCGCCGGTCCCCGCCCCGGCGGATCGGTGGTGGGAGGAGAGCATCTTCCCGGTGCTGGCCGAGGCCGCGCGGGCGGGGGCCACGCCACAGCGGCTGACCATGCAACTGGCGGCCGCCGGTGGCACCCCGGGCACCACGTCCACCCTCCGGTTCCGCCGCATCACCGCCGACGAGCCGGCGGGCCGCACCATCCCGGTCCGCGCCATCGCCCAGGACGAGCTTCGGCGGCGGGTGAACACGTTGCTGCGTTCGCAGACCCGGGACCCGCAGATGCTGCAACGGCAGGCGATCGCGCTCGGCTCGCTGGACCGCGTCAACGCGGGCAGCAAGCTGGCGGGCAACCAGCTGAGCAACTTCGCCGGGTTCCTGC
>CAYYCE010000695.1:0-1923 GCA_964469635.1 uncultured Kineosporiaceae bacterium | reverse complement strand
CTGGCTGCGCAGGATCCGACATCAGTCGCGGGAGCTGTTCAATACGATGCCCCTCCCCCGCCGCGGGCTTGCCCTCTGGCGCTATACCGATCCGGAGAAATTCCTGATCAGTCCCGACACCCCCCACCCGCGAGTTTCGATGAGTGCCGGTCCGTACGGTGGGAGTGTCATCTGGTGGCATTCGGTGGCGTGGAGTGGCGGTGGGTTCGCTGCCTTTTCGCTGCCTCGTCGTTCACTGGGTCGGGCTTGGATGGGTCGCGTCAGGTCGGGGCTCCTGACCACAGTACCGAGATCGGCAGCCCCAGGATGGTGGGACTGAACCGCAGCCGGTGTGGCCCGGTGTGGAAGAGGACACCAGCGGCGAACCGGTCGCCGAGGGCGTCGTGCAGCCAGGTGAGGTGTCGGGCGGCGTCGGGACCCGGCGCGGCATCGGTTTTGACCTCGATACCGATCACGCGGCCGTCGGCGAGCTCGATGACGAGGTCCACCTCGTGGCGGCCGTTGGCGTCGCGCAGGTGGTAGAGCCTGGGATCCAGGGTGCTGGCGGCCAGGTCACCGCGGAGCTGCGCGGCGACGAAGGTGTCGAGGACGCGGCCGAGCAGATCGCCGTCGCGCAGGACCGCCCGCTCGTCGATTCCGAGCAGTGGGCGCAGCAGGGCCGGGTCGATCAGGTACCGCTTCGGGAGCCGGATCAGCCGGTTCAGTCGGTTGGACGCGTAGGCGGGCACGAGGTCGAGGACGAACACCTGCTCCAGGAGCGCGTCGTATCGGGCGGCGGTGGCGCGGTCGAGTCCGGCCGCGTCGAAGACCGTCTTGTGCACCACGACGCCGGCGGTGTTCGCGGCCAGGGCCTGCAGGTACCGGCGGAGCCGGGCTGGGTCGCGAACCTGACCCAGCTGGGCCACCTCCCGGGTGACCAGCTGGTCGACGTAGCTGCGCAGCCACCGCACCCGGGCTGCATCGGATCCGGCCAGTGCGGCATCGGGGAACCCGCCCCGCAGCGCGGCGGTGACGTAGCCTCGCAGGTCGATCGCCTCGCCCGGCAACTCCAGCTGCGGTCCCTCGCCGGCGGCCAGCCGGTCGATGATCGAGCCGCCGGTGACGGACCCGGCCAGTTCGCGCTCGACCAGACCGAGCATCGGGACGCGGATGACCCGGCCGGTGGCGGGCCACCCGGATGCGGTCAGGTCGGTCTGCGCGGAGCCGGTGAGCAGGAAGCTGCCGGGATCGGCGCCGTCGTCGACGGCCCGCTTGACCGCACCGAGGATCTCGGGGACCACCTGCCACTCGTCAATCACGACCGGGCCAGCACCCACGGCGCCCAGGACGGCATCGGGGTCCGCGCGGACCGCGCCGGCCTCGGCGGGACGATCCAACCGCAGGATCGATCGGGCATGGCGACGCGCCGTGGTGGTCTTGCCGCTCGCCCGCGGACCCACGATCAACACCGCCGGGTGGTCCGCCATCACCTCCGTGAGGAGCTCGTCCAGCAGGCGCGGCACGTAGCGGGGCATGCAGGAACTCCGAACACGGGAACGACGATGACGACTTATTCCGACTCTAGCACGCCAATAGACCACTGTTTAGCACGGGCATTTGTCATCGTTTCGCACGCCCGGTACGTCGTAGTGCAGCGTGGCCTGAGCACCGTACGGCGTGGAAGAGGTCACCACTCGATCAAGGCCGACCAAGCCGGACCGCCGACGCGGCCCTCGTCGTTCTTGTGCTCAGACCATGGTCAGGAAGGTCTCTGCCCCGTCCGCCGTAGCGGTTGGCCGGCCTCAGAAGCAGCGGGCTCGCTGCCTTGTCGCTGCCCGCCGCCCGTACGGGCCTGAACGAACCGGCCCAGAACCCGGGCCTGACCTGCACAAACACGGTGGGCCTAACTGGACTTGAACCAGTGACCTCTTCCTTATCAGGGAA
>CAYYCE010000694.1:0-1925 GCA_964469635.1 uncultured Kineosporiaceae bacterium | reverse complement strand
GCATGGCGATCGTGCTCACCGTGCTGGGCCTGACCCTGGTCGGCGAGAGCATGAACGACCTCAACGACCCGAGGCTGCGCGGCCGGCGCCGGGCAGGCAAGACCCCACAGCCCGCCGCCCCGACAGAAGACGTCTCAGTGCAGGACGAGGTGACGAGATGACCCGCCCCGCTGACGAGCCCGGGACGAACGACGATGCCGGACAGCCGCTCGCCGCACCCGGAGCGAGCGGCAAGGTGCTGAGCATCGAGCACCTCAAGGTCACGTTCGCCACCGATGGTGGCGACGTCAAGGCCGTCGACGACGTCTCGCTGAGCGTGGCCCCCGGTGAGGTGCTGGCCATTGTCGGTGAGTCCGGGTCCGGCAAGACGGTGACCGCCAGGACCATGCTGGGCATGCTGGCCGAGACCGCCATCAGCTCAGGGGCGGTGCTGATCAGCGGCAACAACGTGCTCAGCGTGACGCCCGCTCAGCTGCGCCAGATCCGCGGCCAGGAGGTCGCCATGGTGTTCCAGGAGCCGTCCACCGCCCTGAACCCGGTCTTCACCGTGGGCTGGCAGATCGCCGAGGGCCTGCGCGCCCATGGCAAGGTCGGCAAGAAGGAAGCCCGCCTGCGCGCCATCGAGGCCCTGCGCAAGGTCGGCATCCCCGACCCCGAGAAGCGGGTGGACCACTACCCGCACCAGTTCTCCGGTGGGCAGAAGCAGCGCGTCGTGATCGCCGCCGCACTGGCCCTGAACGCCGGGCTGATTGTGGCCGACGAGCCGACGACGGCCCTCGATGTCACGGTGCAGGCCGAGATCCTGGAGCTGCTGCGCGACCTGCGGGACACCTACGGCACCTCCATCGTGCTCATCACGCACAACATGGGCGTTGTCGCGGACCTGGCGGACCGGGTGGTGGTGATGTATGAGGGCAAGGTCGTCGAAGAGGCGGACGCCACCACCCTCTTCGCCTCGCCGCAGCAGGACTACACCAAGAGACTGCTGGCCGCTGTGCCGCACCTGGGCCGCAACTCCGCGTCCGCAGGGGCCACCGAGCGCGCGCACCGGGACAGCGAGGTGGTGGTGGAGGCCAGACAGCTGATCATCGAGTATCCCGGACGGCTGGGAACCCCTGCCTTCCGCGCCGTGGACGACGTCAGCTTCACCATCTCCGCAGGTGAGGTCTACGGGCTGGTCGGGGAGTCCGGCTCGGGCAAGACCACCATCGGAAGGGCCATCGCCGGCCTGAACCGGACCACCGCAGGCTCGCTCAACGTCCTCGGCTACGAGATGCTCGGTTTCCGCGAACGAACCTTCCGGCCGCTGCGCAGGGACATCGGATTCGTCTTCCAGGATCCGGCCGCGTCGTTCAACCCGCACCTGAGCATCGGCGAGTGCGTTGCCGAGCCCATCCTGATCCATGAGAAGCGCTCAGGAGCAGAGACGCAGCAGCGGGTCTCAGAGCTGCTCGAGGCGGTGCAGCTGCCGCGGGCCTATGCCGAGCGGTTCCCGCACGAGCTCTCCGGTGGTGAGCGCCAGCGCGCCTCTCTCGCCCGGGCGCTGGCCCTGAATCCGAAGCTGCTGATCGCCGACGAGCCGACGTCGGCGCTGGATGTCTCGGTGCAGGCGAAGGTGCTCGAGCTGTTCAGGGAGATCCAGGCCGAGTTCGGTTTCGCCGCCCTCTTCATCAGCCATGACCTGGCCGTGGTCGATATCCTCGCCGACTGGGTCGGCGTGCTCTACAAGGGCAGGCTGGTGGAACAGGGGATCGGCAGCCAGGTGATGAGCAACCCGCACGACGACTACACCAGGCGGCTGCTCGCCTCGCTGCCTGTGCCGGACCCGGAGGAACAGGCCACCCGGCGCGAGGCCCATCGAATGCTGCTCCACGGCTGATCCGTCCGGCACATCCGCGCCGCGGACGGATGCTGCCGACCGCCGG
>CAYYCE010000693.1:0-1928 GCA_964469635.1 uncultured Kineosporiaceae bacterium | reverse complement strand
CCACCAGCGCTTTCGAAACTTATACTAAGCAAAACCGTCATGCTCGAAGGCGGTGCTGATATCCGCTACGTCCAAGCCATGCTCGGCCACGCCGAACTCTCGACCACCCAGATTTACGCCCAAGTCTCCATCCGGGCATTGCAAGCCGTGCACCGGGCGACCCATCCCGGAGCCACCAGACCCATGCCCCCCACCCGTCACGACAACGGTGGCGACGGTGACGGTGAGCCTGAGCAGTTCATCTCCTCGCTGCGTGCTTCGCCACGAGAGCTTCTTGCTGCTGCTCTTGAATCAGAGATCGAGGAAGAGAACCGCGGGCCTGCCGGATCGGACGGCGACCCGTCGTGACCATCCAGACCACTGCTGACCCAGCCCGTGATCCAGTGCAGCTGGCGCGGGCCGCAGCCGAGGCCGTGCGCGTCCTGGGGCATCACCTCACCAGCCGCGTCGTGGGCGTCGAAGAGGTGTACGACCTGCTCGGCGAGCTCGCCCTGCTCACCTCCCGGGTACCGCACCTCCTCGCCCGACACGCCCGGCCTCGTAACCATCGACGACGCCGGTCGACGCCACGACCCCACCTCGACCCTCACCGGGATCAGTGCGCACCTGGCCGCCGCCACCACGGCCGCGCACGCCCTCAGCGTTGCCCTGGATGCCGCCCACGAGCACACCGCCCACCTGGCCCACCCCGGCTCCTGACCAGACCCGGCACACAAGCGGGCCGGCCCTCCACCCGGCTCGCTCCCACCTCGAGTCCGCGCGCCGCGCCGACCCCCGATTTCACCGATTCCGCTGCCCCACACAGACCCGTGAATCACTTGCGTCAGGGCATGCGCGTGAGCGCGTCGGGCGGAGCCCGACCCGCTGTTCTCCTGGGGGGTTAGGCGACGGGGTCGAGGAGCACGGTGTGGCCGAGTCGTTCGAGCTGGCCGACCAACCGCCTGGTCCGGGCGGCCTCGTCGTGCCGGTCGAACCAGTCCGCGCCGAGGTCCTGGTAGGGCTCGTCACGGGAGAGCATGTGGTACACGGCGACCAGGATGGAGTGCCCGACGGCGATGTTCGCCCGGCCCATCCCGCGCCGCTTGACCAGCCTGGCGTGCTGGGCGGCGAGGTAGTTCTTCTCGCGCATCCGCCCGGCCGACCCGGCCGCCTCGGTCAGCATCGCCTTGAGCCACTTGTTCCCGTGTCGGCTCCCGGAGGGGGTGCGCCGGCCGGCGGACTCGTGGATCGCCGGCGCCATCCCGGCCCACGCGGCCAGGTGCGCCGCGGAGGGGAACCGGGACATGTCGGCCCCAGTCTCGGCGACGATGACCTGAGCGACCTTCTCCCCGACCCCGGGAATGGTTTGCAGCAGCTCGATCTGGTGCGCCCACGGCTGGCACTCGGCGGCGATGACCTGATCCAGGTCGGCCAGTGCGGCCTCGACCGCGTCCAGCCGGGCCAGGATCGCCCCGGCCAGCCGGGCGTGGTGGGCGTCGAAATGCCCGTCCAACGCCTGAGCCAGGGATCTTCGCCCGCATCTTGCCCTTGGCCAGCTGCGCCAACACCAACGGGTCACTCTCACCGTCGATCATCGCCGCCAGGATCACCCGCGCCGAGACCGTCGTCAGCGACGAGGCCACCGCGGACAGCTTGATCGACGCGTCCTCGAGCATCAGCTCCAACCGCACCGCCTCCCGGGTCCGGTCCCCGATCAGCTGCACCCGGTACCGGGTCAACAACCGCAGCCGGCGGATCTCAGGCGGCGGCACGAACGACGGCGTCAACAACCCGTGCTCCAACAGCTGCGCGATCCACTCCGCGTCCCGCACATCGGTCTTCCGCCCCGGCACCGCCTTCATGTGGGCCGCGTTGAGCAACCACACCTCCATCGCCTCCTCCAACGCATAGAACGGCGGCTTCCAGTACGTCGAGGTCGACTCCATCGC
>CAYYCE010000692.1:0-1930 GCA_964469635.1 uncultured Kineosporiaceae bacterium | reverse complement strand
GGTACCCGGAGTTGGCGACCCAGGTCAGCCAGGCCTTGTTCCACCCGAACGTGCCGCCGATCACTGCGGGGTGCGCGCCCGCCATGTTGCCCAGCGCCCCCTTCGCGAAACCCTGCACGGCCGCTCCGCTGCGCCACGCGCCGTAGGAGCCGAACTTGCCTATCCCGGCGTCCAACCACTGCCAGCCCAGCAGGACCCGTACGACGAGCCAGAAGACCCCCGAGACCGAGTTGCGCTCGGCGAACAGGGCACGGGTCCACGGCCAGGTCTCGACGAGTGGCTTGGCGACCTCACGGTCGGTGGGCATGGTCGTCACAGTGCTACCTCCTTTGGGTGTGAGCCTCCGGTCGACGCCGGGACTGCTCGAGGAGAGCAGGTGCGCGGCGTGAGCCGGCCACCTCCACTGTGCGTCAGGACCGACCGGCGCGCATCTCGTCGATCACCCGCCGACACCCGCGGCCAGGGTCGATGCCACCTGGCCGGGGACCGGCGCGTCCGCAAGGCTCTGCGGTAGCAGCCCGACGATCAGCGCCACCATCAACGCGCAGATGAGCACAGTCAGGAGCGTCCAGCTCAAGCGGTGCGGGAACTGCCCGACGGGTTCGACCTCCAGGCTGAGGGGGACCACCTCGTCATCCATGAGCCACCCCCTCGCGCTGCGCCGTCGCCCGCCGTCACCCACAAGGAGCATCGAGAAGCCGGTATGTGACACCGGGGACCGACATCTGTCAGGTGTCCGGTCCGGTGGTGCTGCCGCTGCCGCCGCGGGTGGTGCCGCCGTCCGCACCGCGGGGTGGTGCACCGCGGGGTGCCGCACCGCGGGGTGCCGCACCGCGGTCGGGGCCGCCGCGATCGCTCCCGGCCTTCCCGTCTGGTGGCGTGATGGGCAGGCCCGATCGGTCCGCCCAGCCGGAGGGAGCTGGGGATGCGGTCGCCCGGCCCGCGAGCATCCCTCCGCCGAACGCCAGACCCGCCGCCAGCGTGGCGGCGACCGCGCCGGTCGCGATCGGATGCCTCGCGAGCCTGGTGCGCCAGCCGGCACCAGACCCGCGGCCGGCCGCCTGGGGGACGTCGCCGCTCTCGCTGCCGGTCGGCACGTCGCCGGACGAGGCCGCATCGTCGAACGGCGCTGCTCGGTCGGGCGCCGCGTCGTCGAGCGGCGGGCCCTCGGGCGTGGGCGTGGTGCGTGTCATGGGCGGCCTCCTCAGGTCACCCGCAACCCTCGGCGCACCGCCTGCGCCATCGCTGTGACGACCGTAAGCGTGCGCTGAGAACCGCAGCGCCCCCGCGCTCAGGGTCGGCCCGCCGCGCCCGCGCCAGGTGCTACTCGCCGCGCGCCGGTAGCAGGATGAGCTCGGCCGCCTCGTCCACGTCGGGTGGTGCCGACAGGACCGTCTCGCGGGCAAGTCCGTCGACGACCACGTGGTACCACGCGTCGTCGTCGTCGAAGGTCTCCAGGACGCGCACGTCGTGGATGCCGATGTGGAAGGTCTCGACCAGCCGTTCCATGGCCCCTCCCCGGTTCACGGGACCGCCGTACGTCCAGTCTGCGCGCCGATCGCGGTGATCGCCAGTCCCCGTCCGCGACCGGCACCAGGGGCGAGAGTCCCGGGTGAAACGCGGGCGCGCCCGCACCCCACGGTCTCGCTCACCCGTCCGGTCCATCAAGCACGGGGAGCATGCTGCCGATTCGTGGACGTGTCGTCCGGGCCCACCCAGAACTACGACGACCCGACCCTGGACGGCTGGCGACCACGGCCCGTCCTGGCCGCGGTCGTGCGGCTGGTCGTCGTCGCCCTTCCCCCGGCCGTGGCGATCGTCCTGGGCTGGGTGGCGGCGGCCTGGTTTCCCGCCTCGCGGTTCGGGCTGAACCCGTGGGTCTGGCTCGCGGCCGAGGTCGCGATCTCCACGGTGATCGTGCTCGCGCTGG
>CAYYCE010000691.1:0-1942 GCA_964469635.1 uncultured Kineosporiaceae bacterium | reverse complement strand
CCTAGGCCGGCGAGGGATGGCCGAGCCGGGAGTACGAGCGCGACGGCCCCCGGTCAGCCACGGGGGGCCATCCGGTAGCCGATGAGCGGATGGGTTCTTGTTGGGCAGATTGAGGGCGTGTCCCGGGCAGGACCGGCGCCGTTCGTGTTGATCGACTGGCCCAGAGTGCTAATCCGAACGTCGGCGTCCGCGCGAGAACGCTCATCAGATCTCTCGCAGCGGAGCGAGGGGCTGGCCCTGCCAATGACTCGGCCGTATGATTCGAGCAACCGCTCGCACTTGATGAGAAGGGTGGGCTCGTGATGGCGACTTCTGGAGCTCGACGATCTGCGGGCGCGAGCGCGCCGCGTTCGACGGCTACCCGCCGTGCACTGCTGGATGCGGCGGTCGATGCGTTGCGCGAGGTCGGGTTCGCCGGTGCGAGCGCCCGTGAGATCGCCCGGCGTGCCGGCTCGACGCAGTCTCAGGTCTTCTACCACTACGCGTCGGTGGTCGATCTGCTGCTGGCTGCACTGGACGAGGTGTCGGACCGCCGGCTCGCTGCCTACCAACCGTTGCTCGTGGCCGCGCAGACCCCGGCTGACCTGCTTGACGCACTCAAGACGATCATCGAGTCGGACCTGGCCTCCGGTGACCTTCGGGTCCTGGCCGAGATGATCGCCGGCGCGGCAGCGGTTCCCGGGCTGGGCGAGGAGGTCCGCCACCGGCTGGTTCCGTGGTTCGACTTCACCGAGACCGCGGTGACCAAGGCCGTTGCCGGGTCGCCGTTCGCAGGTTTCGTGCCGGCCGAGGACGTCGCCCACGCGGTGGTGGCAGGTGTCCTGGGACTGGAGATGCTGGACAGCCTCGGGGAGCGAGATCGCACCACGCACCTGCTGTCCGAGGCGTCCGCGCTGGTCGGAGTCCTGGCAGCCGTCCAACGGGGTGGGTCGTCATGAGCGGCTCCGCACCCGTGGACGTCGTCACCGGAGCCTTCGGCTACAGCGGCGCCGCCGTGGCGGCCGAGCTGCACCGGCGTGGACGCACCGTGCGGACGCTGACCGCCCATCGTGCTCGGCGGGCGGGGCCGGGCCCGCGCATCGAGTCGTGGCCGCTGGACTTCACCGAGGAGAACCTTCGCGCCTGCCTGACCGGGGTTGACACGCTCTACAACACGTACTGGTCCCGGTTCCCGCAGACCGGAACCACCTACGACGCGGCCGTCGCGAACACCCGCACCCTGTTCCGGGCCGCCGCCCAGGTGGGTGTGCGTCGCATCGTCCACGTGTCGATCACCCACCCGGACGCGGCGTCCCCCTTCCCGTACTTCAGGGGGAAGGCGCTGGTGGAGCAGGACCTGGCCGGCTGCGGTGTGCCGTACGCCATCGCCCGCCCCGCGTTCCTCTTCGGCAACGACGGGGTCCTGATCAACAACATGGCGTGGATGCTGCGCCACCTGCCCGTCGTCCCGGTCGGCGACGGCGGCACCTACCTGATGCGCGGCATGCACGTGGCGGACCTGGCCCGGCTCTGCGCCGACCTCGCGGACGCCCCCGACGGCGCGTGCGTGGACGCGGTGGGCCCGGACCGGATGACCTTCCGTGACCTGCTCGGCGTCGTCCGCGACGCGGTAGCCCCGAAGACCCCGATCGTCGCCGTCCCCGGTCGGCTGCTGATCGCCGGCGCCCGCCTGCTCATCCCGGTCCTGCGCGACCACCTGCTGACCGGCGACGAGTATCGCGCCATGGCCTCCGGCCTGGCCGACTCGCAAGCACCTGCCACGGGACCGACGAGCTTTCGAACCTGGGTCGAACAGGAAGCGCCCCGGCTGGGCCGCAGGTATCTCAACGACACCAGGGGCCGAACGGGCCCGCAACCGACGGTCACCGAACCGGCAAGACGGCAGTGACACCCGACCGGCCCCGGCGGGGACCCACGATCGCGCTGTGGATCCTGGTCGCCG
>CAYYCE010000690.1:0-1950 GCA_964469635.1 uncultured Kineosporiaceae bacterium | reverse complement strand
GAGGTGGCGCGGGGGATGCCCACTGCGGTCACCGTGGCCGGTATCGACGAGGCGGCCCGGCGCGCCGTCCAGGAGGCCTTCGCGGTGCCCACCTTCCGCACCTACACCAGCGACGACGTTGTCGGCATCGAGGTCGCCGGGTGCGTCAAGAACGTGGTGGCGATCGCCTCGGGGATCTGCGACGGGCTCGGGTTCGGGGCCAATGCCCGGGCCGCGCTGATCACCCGCGGGCTGGTCGAGATCACCCGGCTTGCGGTGGCCATGGGCGCCCAACCGATCACCCTCGCCGGGCTCTCGGGGATGGGCGATCTGGTGCTGACCTGTTCGAGCGGGCTCTCCCGCAACTACCGAGTGGGGCAGGGCCTGGGGCAGGGGCGGGAGTTGGACGAGATCGTCGCGGACCTCGGGCAGGTCGCCGAGGGGGTCGGCAACGCCCGCAGCACCATGGCGCTGGCGCGGCGGTACGGGGTGGACATGCCGATCTGCGCCTCGGTGCACGCCGTCCTCTACGAGGGTCTGCCGGCGCGGGAGGCGGCCGCCGCGCTGATGGCCCGGGCGCTCAAGGCCGAGGCCTGAACCTGCGCGCCCGCACCAGCTCCTCTCTGGGCACGATGTGACGTTGCGCCCGCTGGACGGGTACTGCGTGACGTTGTGCCCAGCGGGGCGGTGGATCCTCAGGTATCGGCGGAGTCGGCGGTGACGAAGTCGATCAGCTGCTCCACCCGGCCGAGCAGGTCCGGTTCGAGATCGGTGTAGCTGCCCACGGCGGCCAGGATCCGGCGCCACCCGAGGGCGACGTCTCGTTGGTCGGCGTGCGGCCATCCCAGGGCCGACAGGATGCCGTGCTTCCAGGACTGCCCCTTCGCCACGGTGGGCCAGGTGTCCAGCCCCAGCCGCTGCGGCCGCACCGCCTGCCAGATGTCGACATACGGGTGCCCGACCACGAGCACGTGCGCGGTGAGTCCACCGAGCCGGGCCACGGCGGTGGCCTCATGCCACTCCTTGGTCCCCGCGACCAGGTGGTCGACGAGAATGCCGAGTCGCCGGCCGGGTCCGGGTGCGAAGTCGCGGACGGCGGCCGCCAGGTCGTCGACACCGTCCAGCAGTTCGACGACCACACCCTCGATCCGCAGGTCGTCGCCCCAGACCCGCTCCACCAGCTCGGCGTCATGGCGGCCCTCGACCAGGATCCGCGAGGCCCGGGCGGTGCGGGCCCGCAGCCCGGTCACCGCACGCGAGCCGGACGCCGTCCGCGCGGCCCGGGCGCGTTCGGCGGCGAGCCCGGCCGCCACCGGGGCCACGAGCTCCACCGCCGAGCCGTCGATCCAGAACCCGCCGCCGAGCGGGAACGAGCGGGTCCGGCCGTGCCGGTCCTCGAGCACCACGAGGTGGATGCCACCGCTCTTCTCGGTGCGGATCACCGCCCCGCACCAACCCGTCTCGACGTCCTCGACCACCAGGCCGGGTTCGGCGGCCACGCTGGTCACATCCCCGTTTCGCACCCGACCAGACTGGCAGCCGGCGCCCGGAACGTGCCGGTTCCCACGCCGGGTTCGGCCGGTCTGGCCTCGGCCTCCCGGCGCTGCGGCACAAGGTGGCGTCGACCTTTGTACCCGCCCGGGTGGGGGGACGTAGACTGGCACTCGTATGCCCAGAGTGCCAGTGCCCACCCCGGGAGGTCCGATGAGTGAAGATCGTCGGATCGCCGTCCTGCGCGCCATCGTGGAGGACTACGTCGACAGCCGCGAACCGGTGGGCTCGAAGGCCCTGGTGGAGCGGCACAACCTCGGGGTCTCCCCGGCCACGATCCGCAACGACATGGCCGTGCTGGAGGAGGAGGGCTACATCGTCCAGCCCCACACCAGCGCCGGCCGGGTGCCGACCGACAAGGGCTACCGGTTGTTCGTCGACCGCCTCCACGCCATCAAGCCGCTCTCACCCGCCGAACGC
>CAYYCE010000689.1:0-1960 GCA_964469635.1 uncultured Kineosporiaceae bacterium | reverse complement strand
GTGTCCGAGGCGGTCATGAGCGCTCTCGGGGCGTACGCCACCGGGCCGTGATCGAATAGGGGAGCGGAAGGCGGACGAGCCGCCTCCCGCCCCTCTCACCTGGGACATGTCATCGCCGGCCACGTCCGGCCCGCAAGCGCACATCCGGATCCACTCAGCGGTCTCCGCTGAGTGGATCTCTCTTTGGCTGCCCGGGCGACCGTCGCATGTCGGCTGCGGGCGATCGTCGTCGCGTGACCCTTGTACTGCGCTGGACAGCACCAGACCGGACCGGTCTGGCCCCTGCCTGACCTGGCCGAGTCGTCCGCACTCGCCGTCCGGACCTCCCGCCGCGGGACGATCGAGGTCTTGGTTTGAAGGTGCGTGGTCGCGATAGTCGAGATCAGCAGGAGTGCTGCTGCGGAGGTCCTGGCGCCCGCCGTTCGGAACCATCCACGCGGACTGTGATTCGGCGTGGCTCGGCTCGGGCCCAGACCGTGGACCGCCTGTGGTCTGCCCGAAGGATGCGATGCGATGACAAGAGACGGTGCCGGCAGCCCCTCTGGCATGCCGCCCGTGCCGACGAGGCACATGGGCCGACTGACGGTGGCTCGCAGCGTCCGCACCGTGACGGTGCTCCTGATCACCCTTGCATTCGTGATCCCCGTGGCGGGTACCTGGGCGCGCGTCGCCGAGGCCCGCGCAACCGCGTCGGGCGGTGCTCCGCAGGCTGCCATCACGGTGCCGGGCGTCAGCGGAGACAGATCCGGGGGGTCCCGGGTGACACCTGTCCCCGGCGTCCAGGCAGCACCCACGGCACGCCCGGGGTCAGCCGACACCCACGGCCCACGCGCCTCCGGGTCAACACCCTCTGCCGCGGCCTCGATGGCACCTGCCGGGACGGCGGGAGCAGAGACGGCCAGTCCCGGTCCGAGCACCCCGACGACACTCCTGAACGCGACGTCGTCGCCACTCTGGACACCCGCACCCGTGCCGACGTCGTTCGCGACCCCGTGGCCGACCGCAGTGGTCACGCCGCCGCCGACCACGGCGCCGACGCCCGGACCCACTCCGCGCCTGACGCCTGCCCCGACCCCGCGCCCGACACCGGCACCCACGCCTGCTCCGACGCCGCGGCCAACACCGGCACCCACGCCGCCGCCGGCTACGGGCTGGGTCACCGTCGTCAATGACCAGTTCAATGCCGGCGGTCTGCCGAGCCACTGGACTGCCTACGATGGCCCCTACGGCTCGAGCCAGGGCTGCGCATCACCCTCCCATGCGACCGTGTACGGCGGCTCCCTCCACCTGGTCCTGGGCTATGAGTCGACTACCTGCAACGGCACGCACTGGTACGCAGGTGGCGTGTCGCTCAGCGGACACAGCTCGGTCGACCAACAGGTTACCGTCCGCTTCCGGGTGGTACCCGGGCCCGGCTTCCACAGCCACTTCATCATCCCCATGCGCTGGCCGGACAACGACGCCTCCTGGCCCCAGGGCGGGGAGGAGGACTACGTCGAAGGCAACTGGTCGTCCGGGGTCAACACCTACCTCCACTACGGCAGCAATCGGCAGGTGGCCTCGCCGACCTACGGCTTCAACGTCACCACGTGGCACACCATCCAGACGACTCGGCGAAATCACGTCGTGACCGTCTCGGTGGACGGCAAGACGGCCTGGACCTACGCGGGCACCTCGACCACCCTGCCGGACACGCTCAAGCACGTGGTTCTGCAGGAGGAGTGCTCGGGCGGCGGGTGCCCGAGCGGCACGACAGGGACCGAGGACATCCAGATCGACTGGATCACCGTCGCCAACCCCGGATAGGCGACAGGGACAGCCGTCGACGGTCCACCGACGGCCACTGTTGACACGCGGCCGGCGCCGATGGGGAGCGACCGTCTGGTCGGACCCGGTCAGGTCACCGGTGGACGCTCGCCCAGTACCCAGCTCGACTCGTCCGCGCCGTCGCGGACCTCAA
>CAYYCE010000688.1:0-1965 GCA_964469635.1 uncultured Kineosporiaceae bacterium | reverse complement strand
CGATCCTGTGGTTCGAGCGGGGTCAGGACGGGCGTCCGCTCAAGCCGCAGGCCTGGCGCGAGCTGTGCCTGGCCACGGTCACCTCCCACGACCTGCCACCCACCGCCGGGTACCTGGCAGGTGAGCACATCGACTTGCGCGACCGGCTGGGCCTGCTGACGCGGCCGGTGGCCGAGGAGACCGCGGTCGACGAGGCGGACCGGGCCGCGGTCCTCGCCCAGCTGCGCGAACTGGGTCTGCTCGGCGAGAGCTCCAGCGAGCGCGAGCGGGTCGAGGCGCTGCACCGGTTCCTGACCTGGACGCCGGCCCAGCTGATCGGGGTGGCCCTGGCCGACGCCGTTGGCGACCGGCGGGCCATCAACCAGCCGGGGACCGACGACGAGTACCCCAACTGGCGGATCCCGCTGTCCGACGGGGTGGGCCGCCCGGTGCTGCTCGAGGACGTCATGGCCTCCGTGCGTGCGGGCTCCCTCGCCCGCACGGTCAACGGCCGCTGACCGGCGGCCGCGTCGGGTCGGCGGCGTCGCGGGCCTGGACCCGCAGCGCCCGCTCGAGACCGTCCCGGCCCTCGGCGACCAGCCGTCGCAGCGGCGGTTCGACGGCGCCGGCGTCGTCCAGCCATTTCTGGGTTCGGGCCAGGACGTCGGGCGTCGCGAGCCGGGTCGGGAACAGGCCCTGCACGATCTGCGTCGCCATCTCGCTGGTCCGCTCGCGCCAGGCCCGTTCCAGGGCGGCGAAGTAGGGCTCGACGAACGGCTCCAGCAGCCGTTCGTCGTGCACCCGGACGAATCCGGTGATGGTCGCGGCGTGGAGTGCGTTGGGCAGGTCGCCCTGCATCACCCGGGCCCAGGCCGCCGCCTTACCGGCGGGCGTGGGCACGGCCGCCCGAGCCGCGGTCGCCCTGACCCGCCCCGCCGCGGTGTCGTCCCGGGCCAGCTCCGCCTCGATCTCGCTCTCGCCGAACCGGCCCCCGGCCACCAGGGACGTGGTCAGGGTCCAGCGCATCTCGGCGTCGACCACCAGCCCGGGGAGGGCGGCGTCGCCGGTCAGCAGGCCCGCCACGGCGTCGAGGTGCTCCTCACGGTGGGCGAGCGAGGCCAGCGACTGGGCGAGCAGCAACTGGGTGTCGCTGCCCGGGGGGGCCTGCCGCAGCAGTGCGAGCACCCGGCCGACGGCCTCGGCACGTGTGGCGTCGCGGTGCCCGGGCGCCAGGTAGAACGTCAGCGTGCTCGCGAGCTGTTGCAGCAGCACCCGCTGCACACTCGGGTCGGTGGCCGAGAGCACGTTGCCGAGCACCAGATCCACGAAGGTGCGGGGTCCGAGCTCGCCGTCCCGGGTCATGTCCCAGGCAGCCGCCCAGACCAGCGTGGCGGCCAGGGAGTCGTCGAAGGCGCCCAGGTGCGCCACCGCCGTGTCCATCGAGGCGGCGTCGAGCCGGATCTTGGCGTAGGCGAGGTCGCCGTCGTTGAGGAGCAGCAGGTCGGGACGGCGCCGGCCGACCAGTTCGGGCAGCTCGGTGCGGGCGCCGGACACCGAGACCGGCACCGACCAGTCGCGTACGACGCTCACGCCGTCGCCGTCCCCCCGCGGGGGGACGACCACCCGGTACCCGCCGATCCCGAGCCGATGGGGGCGCAGGTCCGGATGGCTCGCGGGCGCCTCCTGCAGCACGGCGGCCGCGGTGATGACGCCGGTCTCGTCGACCGTGAGTTCCGGCCGAAGCGTGGTCACCCCCGCGCGCTCGAGCCACAGCCGCGACCACTCGCGCAGGTCCCGTCCGCTGGTGGTCTCGAGTTCGGACAGCAGATCGGCCAGGGTGGTGTTGCCCCAGGCGTGGCGCTGGAAGTAGGCCCGCAGCCCGGCGTCGAAGGCGTCCTGGCCGACGAAGTGGACCAGTTGTTTGAGCACCGCGGCGCCCTTGGCGTACGTGATGCCGTCGAAGTTGACCTCAACCGCCTCCAGGTC
>CAYYCE010000687.1:0-1967 GCA_964469635.1 uncultured Kineosporiaceae bacterium | reverse complement strand
CCCTCGAAGGTGTAGGTGCCGCCGTCGAAGGCGTGGATCCCGGCGATCCCCTTGATCAGGGTGGACTTACCGGCGCCGTTGTCCCCGACCAGGGCGGTGACCCGGCCGGACCAGACGTCGATGTCGACGCCCTTGAGGACGTCGACCGCCCCGAAACTCTTGGTGACGCCGCGCAGGCTCAACAGCGGCGCCGTTGCTGCGGTTTCGCTACTGCTCATCGATCTCCCTCGCGATCCTCGGACGTGCTCGAGTGGGTCGGTCGGCCGGGTCCTGCTCGTGGAAGAACCCGGCCGACCGGATCAGGGTGCGAGATGGATCAGCTGACGCCGGCCTCGGTGCAGGCCTTCTTCAGAGCGGCGCTGGTGCAGACCTTGTCGACGGTGGTGAAGCCGTCGGCGATGACGTCCTTGACGGTGTCCTTGTAGATCGGCTGCGGGGTCAGCAGCACCGAGGGCACCTCGGTGTTGGCCGTGGTGTCGGTGACCGTGCCCGTGGCCAGCGCGTCCGCGGCGGCGGTGTCTCCCTTGGCCAGCGCGATCGCGAGCTGGGCGGCGGCGTCCGCCTCCTTCTTGACGGCCTTGTAGACGGTCACGTACTGGGTGCCCAGCAGAATCCGCTGCAGACCCTCGTCCGTGGCGTCCTGACCGGTCACCGGGACCTTGCCCGCCAGGCCGTTCTTGGCCAGCACGGAGATCGCGGCGCCACCCAGGCCGTCGTTGGCGGCGGCGACGCCGTCCACCTTGCCGCCGGCCTTGGTGAACATCTGCTCGAAGATGGTCACGGCCTTGGTGTTGTCCCAGTCGGGCACGGCCTGCGAGTCGGTCACCGTGTAGCCGGCGTCCTTGATCGCCTTGTCGTAGCCCTGCTTGAACAGGGTCGCGTTGTTGTCGGTCGGCGAGCCGTTGAGCTCGAGCACGTTGCCCGTCGACTTACCCACCGCCTGCAGGCCCTTCACCAGGCCCTCGCCGATCGCGGTGCCGACGGCCACGTTGTCGAAGGAGACGTAGTACTTCGCGCCGCCACCGAGGGTGAGCCGGTCGTAGTCGATGACCGGGATGCCGGCCTGGGTCGCCTTGGCGATCACGGCCGCGCCGGTGTCCGAGTCCAGGTTGACGATCATCAGGACGTTGACGCCGGCGCCGATCATGCCGTCGGCGAGCGTGGCGAACTTGGCCTTGTCGCCGCCGGCGTTCTGGATGTCCGCATCGATACCGGCCGCCTGGAAGGCATCACCGAGGAACTTGCGGTCCGCCGTCTCCCAGCGGGCCGAGGAGGCCGAGTCGGGAAGGATCACCCCGACCTTTCCGCTGCCCCCCGCGGCGCTGGATTCGCCCGAGCCCGCCGAGGAGTCCGAGGTGGAGGTGCTCCCGCCACCGCAGGCGGCCAGGGTCAGGGCCCCGATGGCACTCACGGCCAGCAGGGCGGCACTACGCTTGCGCATGCTCCGGTCCTTCCTGGAGCCGCCAAGGCTCCCGGATCTGGGGGCCGTGGAACGCTCGTCCCACGGCCTCCGTCGCCCATCCTCGTCGCAGACGACGGATATGTTGTGGCCGACAACATATTCTCGGACGGAACCCCGTGGAAGGCTTTTCCCGCAATTCGATGGTCACGCTCTCGTAACGAATGGATCCGCCGGGTGAACGTGGCCACGTGATGTCGTGGGGTGACGAACGGAGCGTGCGACTCGCGCGGCGTCAGCCCGCGGCGAGCTGGCGCAACACATACTGCAGGATGCCGCCGTGGCGGTAGTAGTCCGCCTCACCGGGGGTGTCGATCCGCAACACCGCGTCGAACTCCACCGCGGCACCGTCCTCCTAGGCCGCCACCACGTGCACGGTGCGGGGCGTGGCCCCGGAGTTCATCGCCGCGACCCCGCTCACCGAGAACGTCTCCGTCCCGCTCAACCCGAGCGAATCGGCGGTCTCGCCCGCCGGGTACTGCAGCGGCAGCACCCCCATGCCGATGAG
>CAYYCE010000686.1:0-1968 GCA_964469635.1 uncultured Kineosporiaceae bacterium | reverse complement strand
TGGTCCATCGGCTGCTGGTCCATCTTGACCCGGTCCAGCGGGAGCCGTCCCAGGTCCTCGCCTCGGTGGTGGTGGCGGTCCAGGACGAGCCCGCCCAGGTGGATCCGGTCCAGGTGGATCCGGTCCAGGTGTCGCCGGTCCAGGTGTCGCCGGTCCAGCGGCTGGAGTTCCAGATCCCGCCGCTCCAGGTCAGGCCTGCGGTGGTGGCGGTGGCCATGGCGGTGGCGTCGTAGGGTTGGCCGAAGATGTCGACCTGTCCGGTCAATTCGACGCCGTTGTCGTCCAGGTAGATCCCGCCCCGGGCTCCGTCGAGGGTGCCCAGCCCGGAGGAGGCGTGGTAGCTCTGGGCAGCGATCTTGTTGGGTTTGAGGTGGAGGGCGTTGGCGACGTTGGCGATGCCGTGGCCGCTGTATCTGGCGTTGACGGCGTTGAGCAGGTCGGCGTACTCCTGCTTGGACAGATTCTGTGTCCACGCGGAGTCGGCGAGCCGCGACTCGGCGTCCACCCACGGCAGCGGGACTGCTCCGGCGGTGAGCATGCCCTTGATCTGGTCCGGGGTGGCGGTGGGGTTCGTCTGGGCGATCAGGGCCGCAAGCCCGGCGACCACGGCCGTGGCCTGTGAGGTGCCGGAGCCGCGCTGGAACCGGTCCCCGACCTGGCCGGTGTTCTCGGGCAGGGTGTCGATGTAGGAACCCGGCACCCGCAGCCCGAGGACGTGCGTCGCGGGAGCGATGAGGTCCACATACCGGCCGAGGATCCCATGCTGGGCGAAGGCCGGCACGATGTCGTCGTCGACGGCGACGGTGCCGTTCGGGTCGTCGCCACCGACCGCGACCACGAAGGGGTCCTTGGCCGGATTGGCCAGGGGACCCACGGCGGTGCCGTCGTTCCCCGCGGCCGCCACCACCACGATGCCGCGTTTCCAGGCCTGTTCCACCGCCTGGGCCAACGGATCCACGGCATACCACTGGATGCCGGGGGTGCCGTAGCTGAGGCTGAGCACCCTGATGTTGAGGCCCGGGTCGTGGGCGTGCTGGGTCACCCAGTCGACAGCGGCGATCACCTGCGTCACATCGGTCGCCCCGTCCCAGGCCCCGACCTTGACATTGACGATCCGGGCATCCGGGGCGACCCCGACGAACTTCGTGACATCGCTGTACCCGCTCTTACCCAGACAACTCGCACACCCCTTGGCCGACCCGGTGGCACCCGCATCCCGCCCGGCGATGATGCCCGCCATGAACGTCCCATGACCGTAGGCGTCCAACCCGCCGCCCATCCCGGACGCCGCATCCAGCGACAGGTCCGGCCCGTCCACCACCTTGCCCATCGCATCCAGACCAGGCACCCGGGCCACCCCGGTATCAATGACGGCCACATCCACCCCGGCCCCGGTATAGCCATCGGCCCAGGCGTCCTGAGCACCCACCATCCGAGTGATGGCGGACAACGACCCAGTCTCCGCCGGGTCGTAACCGAGACCACCCTCGGTCACCGCCTGCGCCGACACCACCCCCGCCGCAGTGGTCAACAGCAACGCGCCGACACCGACGAGTCCGACAAGGCAGGCCCCCCGGGCAAGACCCCTGCTCACTGCCACCGCACGCTGCTCGGCAACGCCACGGGGGCGCAGGAACCCGTCGAGCTCCTCAGACAGGTGCGGTTCAAGGCCGTGTCCGAGGCACCGGCCGAACCGGTTCCGACCGACAACAGACCCGCGACCGCCAGGACGGAGACCAGACCCACAACGCGAGCCCAGCGAGGAGGGCGCCTGGTGGAATCGTGCTTGGCGGTCATGGGATCTCCCGTCCTCGGTGGATGGCCAACTCGGCCCGCCCCCGGTCAACACCGGCAGGCACAATGGTCTTCGGCACCCACAGACCCAACACCCACGCCTCCGACGTCTCATCACACCGCCAGCGCAGAGAGTCACCCCGAACGCCGTAGCCGACCCCCGAACGGAGCAAC
>CAYYCE010000685.1:0-1969 GCA_964469635.1 uncultured Kineosporiaceae bacterium | reverse complement strand
TCAGCGGGGTGGCCCCGCGGGGGGGCGGTGCAGGAGCCCGAGCGGACGCCGGGCAGCCACGGGGGGACGCCACCCGGCGTCCTTCTCAAGGCGCCGCCCGACGGGGGGGACGGGCGGCGCCGAGCCAGTATTCCATCTATGACGACACACGACTGCGGATTCGGGTCAGGGGAGCGAGGTCGGTTTGGGCGCCGAGACCTGCTCGGGGTCCACGCGGGTCTCGGGAGGGAGCAGGGCGATCGTACGTCGGGTGTACCCCGCGTTGGCCATGACCACGGCCAGGTACGGGAGGAACACGGCGGCCGCGGCGAACGCCCACCGCGCGGGCCCGTCGATCACGACGACCAGGATGAAGCACACGGTGCGGATCCCCATCGAGATCAGATAGCGCGAGATCCGCTGGTCCATCTCGTCGCTGTGCGACGGCCTGGCGCGCGTGATGCTGGGCACACCCTGGTCGCGGGAACGGCGGAGAACCATGTTTCGAGGGTAGACCTCAGCCGGTTCCGGGGCGCGTCCGGAGCAGCAGTTTCCCTGTGGTGCGGCGCGAACGCAGGTCCTCGTGCGCCCTGCGGGCCTCGGCCAGGGGGTACTCACCGCCGATCACCGTGCGCAGCCCTCCCGAGACCGCCAGGTCGATCAGCTCGCGCATCGCCGGGTCCAGGCCCCCCGGGCGGCGCAGGGCGTGCACCAGCCAGAACCCGATCACCGCGCGCGAGGTCGACATCAGGAGCCGGGGCTCGACCGGGTTCGGGGGCCGGCGGGAGGCCGTCCCGTAGGCGGCCAGCCGGCCCAGCGGCGCGAGCGCCGCCAGCGACCCGTCGAACACGTGGCCGCCGGTCATCTCCAGGACCACGTCCACGGGGGCGCCCCCGTTGGCGGCGACCAGGGCGTGCCGCACCTCGAGCGACGTGCCGGTGGCCGACAGGTCGACGGCGACGTCGGCCCCCAGGTCCAGGGCCAGCTCTCGCTTGTCGGGCCTGGATGCCACCGCGATCACCCGACCGGCGCCCCACCGCCTGGCGAGCTGGACGGCGAGGCTGCCGACCCCGCCGGCGGCCGCGTGGACGACGACCGACTCGCCGGGCGCCAGGTGGGTGCAACTGCGCAGCAGGTGCCAGGCGGTGGTGCCCTGCAGCACCAGGGCCAGGGCCGCGCCGTCGGAGAGGTCGTCCGGGATCGGCCACACCGTGGCTTGCGGGGCCAGCGCCCGCTCCGCGTACCCGGCGCCGGCCACCAGGGCCGCCACTCGCCGTCCGGCGTGCTCCCCGGTGCGGGCGATCCCGACGACCTCGGCCCCCGGGATCAAGGGGAGCCGCTGCGGGGCCAGGTAGCTGTTCTCGCTCTGGTGGGTGTCGGCGTAGTTCACCCCGGCGGCCTCGACGTCGATGAGTACCTGACCGGGCTCGGGAACCGGCTCCGGCACCTCGGCGACCCGCAGTACCTCGGGCCCGCCGAAGGAGGTGATCTGCACTGCGCGCATCCTCCGACCGTATCCTGGGCGCCTTTAGTGTGGGCGGCGGTCGAACCGTGGCCGTGATCGTGGCCGGAACCCCGGTCGGACGGGCGAGAGGATCGAGATGGCGCGCAGCGTGCTGGTCACCGGCGGAAACCGGGGGATCGGTCTGGCGATCGCCCGAGCACTGGCGGCGGAGGGCGACGCCGTGGCCGTCACCTACCGCAGCGGGGAGCCGCCGGAGGGTCTGCTCGGGGTCCGCTGCGACGTCACCGACACCACGTCGGTGGACGCCGCCTTCACCGAGGTCGAGAAGGTCCACGGCCCGGTGGAGGTCCTGGTCGCCAACGCAGGGGTGACCAAGGACCAGCTGATGCTGCGGATGAGCGACGAGGAGTGGGACGCCACCATCGACACCAACCTGACGGGAGCCTTCCGCTGCGCCCGACGGGCGGCCATGGGCATGGTGCGGATGCGGCGCGGCCGGATCGTGCTGATCTCCATCGGCATGTC
>CAYYCE010000684.1:1424-1986 GCA_964469635.1 uncultured Kineosporiaceae bacterium | reverse complement strand
AACCGTGGGCAGCAGGCGCTCCTCGTCGTCGGCAAGCAAGATCAACGTCGTGTCCGACGGTGGCTCCTCAAGCGTCTTGAGCAGCGCGGACTGGGCGTCCTCGTGCATCCGATGTGCGTCGTGGACGACGGCCACGCGGTGCCCGCCCTCGACCGGCATCAGCGAGAGATCGCCGACCAGGTCTCGAACGCCCCGCGCGCGGCCAGGCCCGCCGATTCCGACCATCCCGCCCGGCCCCTCGGGCTCGAGGACGTGCAGGTCGGGGTGGTTGCCGTGGTCCACCATCCGGCAGCCGCGACACTGACGGCACGGCCGTTCCTCGCCGATGGCACCCACGCACAGGAGCCCGGCCGCGAGGTCTCCCGACAGCGACCGCTTGCCGACGGATGGAGGTCCGGTCAGCAGGACGGCGTGGGGCGCGTGGCCGGCGAGCATTGCCCGAACGGCCGCTGTCGCGCCCGGCTGGCCGATCGTGCGGAGCGTGGCCACGGGATCAGCCCGCTTCAGGCGTCAGCCCTCGGACGCCTCGTCGGTCGCCTTGGCCTTGGACGTGGTCCGGCGA
>CAYYCE010000684.1:0-1324 GCA_964469635.1 uncultured Kineosporiaceae bacterium | reverse complement strand
GTGGTGCGGCGCTTCGGCTTGGCCTCCGCGTCGTCACCCGTTGCAGCCTCGGCGGCCTCGGCAGCCGGAGCCTCGTCGGTCGCCTTGGCCTTGGACGTGGTCCGGCGAGTGGTGCGGCGCTTCGGCTTGGCCTCCGCGTCGTCACCCGTTGCAGCCTCGGCGGGCGCCTGGCTCTGGGCGATCTGCGCGCGCAGCAGCTCTTCGAGCTCGGGCGGGACCTCGCTCCATGGCTCACCGCCCTCGGACCGCGGTGGCCGGGCAGGACGGTCCGGGCGCGACGACCGTGATCCACCACCACTCCGAGCACCCCCGCCTCGGGTGGGCTCTGCGTAGCGGGTGCTTCCGCCACGACCGCCGCCATAGCGCTCGCGGTCGATGGCAGCGCTGTAGCCGCCCCGCGTCCCGCGGCCGCCACGGCCGCCGCCGCCGCCCCGCTGACTGCGCCGCTGCTCGGCGATCAGGTATTCGGGGATCTCCGGCTCCTCGAGGTCCTCCTCGTCTTCGGGGAGCGGCGGCAGGTCGGCGGACGACGGGCGAGCCGTCGGCGTCCCGAGCTGCCGGTCCCAGACGGAGCCGAAGGGCGTGGACCGGGGGCCTCTGCCACCTGAGTCTGCGCCGAAGTCGTCGAACGGCGTCGGCAGCTCGCCCGATGGGCTACGGCGCGCGGCGTCAGGTGCCGGCTCGTCGGACGGGTCCTGGTCCGCGACGGCAGCCGCGGCCTCGCCACCTTCCTGGGCCGCCTCGTCCCGGTGGCCACGTCCGCGGCCACGTCCACCGCGCCGGCGGCGACGGCGTCGGCCCTCACCGTCAGCGGTCTCGGTGTCCGATCCCTCAGCCCCGGTGTCCGCGGCAGCGGCAACCGCCGCCTCGGTCTCGGCCTCGGCAGTCGCGGGTTCGCCGGCCGCGGGTTCCTCAGTCGCCGGCTCGCCGGCCGCGGACTTGGCGGCGGGCTTGGCGGCGGGCTTGGCAGCGGCCCGGGACAGCTTCTCCCCGGGCAGCGCCACCAGGGAACCGCCGGTTGCGGCGGCCGTGCCGCGCGAGCGGGTGGTGGTCGGTGCCGCGGCCTCGTCACGATCCGATCGGCTTCGGCCGCGTCCACGGCCACGTCCCCGTCCGGTCCCCTCGGACTGTTTCTCGGGGACCTCGGTCATGGACAGGTCCTCTTCGTCGCCGGCGACACGCCGGCCCGAGCGGGTCGACCCCTTGTCCACCTTGGCGATCTGCGTGATGTCGGTGAACAGGTCGGCCACGTCCATCAGGTCCGAGGAGGTGTTGCCGCGGAAGCTGATGACCTCGCAGCGAACGCCCATCTCCTGGACGGCGC
>CAYYCE010000683.1:0-2007 GCA_964469635.1 uncultured Kineosporiaceae bacterium | reverse complement strand
GAACATGTTTGACTACCGCGACGATCTCGGCCCCGAGCCCGAACTCCCCGCCGTCGGTGAAGGCCGTCGATGCGTTCACCGCCACCACGGCCGAGTCCACCTCGGCGACGAACCGGTCGGCGGCCTTCAGGTCGGTCGTCACGATGGCCTCGGTGTGACCCGAGGACCAGCGCCGGATGTGGGTGATCGCCTCATCGAGCGAATCGACCACGCCCACCGCGAGGTCGCTGTCGAGGTACTCGGTGGCCCAGTCCTCCTCCGTCGCGGACGAGAGCAGCTCCGCGGGCACCTGGGCCGCGGCGGCGAGGACGGCGCTGCGCTCGTCGACGTGCAGTCGCACGCCCTTGGCGGCCAACGCGGGCAGGACCTGCGGTAGGAACCAGCGGGCCACGTCGCGGTGCACCAGCAGCGTCTCGGCGGCGTTGCACACACTGGTGCGCCGGGTCTTGGCGTTCACGGTGATCGCCTGCGCCTGGTCGAGGTCGGCCGAGGCGTCCACATAGACGTGGCAGTTGCCGGTGCCGGTCTCGATCACCGGGACCGTGGCGTTCTCGACCACGGAGGCGATCAACCCGGCGCCGCCGCGCGGCACCAGCAGATCGACCAGCCCCCGCGCCTGCATCAGGTGGACCACGCCGTCCCGGCCGGAGGCGTCGATGGTGGTGACGGCGTCGGCGGGCAGCCCGACGAAGCTGAGGGCGGCACGGATCCGTTCCACCAGAACGGCGTTGGTCCGGGCGGCGGCCGACCCGCCGCGGAGCACCGCGGCGTTGCCGCTCTTGAGGGCGAGCACCGCGGCGTCAACGGTGACGTTCGGGCGGGCCTCGTAGATCATGCCGACCACGCCCAAAGGCACCCGGATCTGGCGCAGCTGCAGACCGTTCGGCAGGGTCGACCCGCGCACGACCTCCCCCACCGGGTCGGGCAGCGAGGCCACGTGCCGGACGGCGCCGGCGATCGCGGCGATCCGCACCGCGTCCAGCCGCAACCGGTCGAGCAGGCCCTCCGCCAGACCCTCGGCGCGACCCCGGTCCAGATCCTCGGAGTTGGCGGCCACGATCGGCTCCACCCCGCCCTCGATCGCCTCCGCGATCGCGACCAACGCCTCGTCCTTGCGGGCCCTCGAGGCCCCGGCCAGCGCCCGGGAGGCCTCGCGGGCCGCGACACAGACGGCGCGGACGGCCTGGCGCACCTCGTCGCCCTCCTCGGGCCGCGACGGCTGTTCGCCCGCCTGTTGGGCAAGGAGTTCACGGTGCTGCAGATTCGTGTCGGCCACGGTCATGCACCCAAGCCTACGGGCACTCGCGGTCGCAACGCCTCAGGCGTCCCCGCCCTCCAACGGGCGGATCTCGCCCAGTTCGCCGACCTGGGCCCGGGCGGGCTCCTGCCAGCGGCGCCGAGCGGTGTCGCGATCGACCACCTCGAGACCCACCACGGTCCAGGCGGGCAGCCGGGCGGACTCCTGATGGTCGCTCCACATCCGCAACGCCTGGGCCACAGCGCCCTCGATATCCACCGATTCGTCCCAGTAGCGCAACTCGGCGCGGCTGCTCGCATAGGCCGCCGAGACGAGGAACGGCTGCTCCTCGCTGAGCCGCTCGAGACCGGCCCGCACGTCGTCCGCGGTCATCCGCGTGCCGCTCACGGTGATGGTCACGAACCACAGCGCAGGCTCGTCGCGTTTGGCCCGGCGACCACGCCGAGTGGGGCGAAGCGGGATGCCGCGCAGCGGGGTCAGCGTCGCCAGGGGTTGCTCGTCACCGGTGGTCACCTACTAAGTCCAGCAGGTGGACTCGGTTCTCGTCACCTTTTTGGACCAGATGCCGAGACAAGGACCAGGTCGTCCCGGTGGATGACCTCGCGGTGATACCCGGACCCCAGCTCCCGGGCCAGGTCCCGGGTGGACCGGCCCAGCAGCGCCGGCAACTCGGCCGCGTCGAAGTTGACCAACCCCCGGGCGACCACCCGACCGCCCGGATCGAGCAGGTCCACCGGGTCGCCGGCGGA
>CAYYCE010000682.1:0-2012 GCA_964469635.1 uncultured Kineosporiaceae bacterium | reverse complement strand
GACGTCGAGGACGATCAACGACGTCCCTTCAACACTGGCTGCACCGGAGCTGACCGATTTCTTCGCGGCCTCGTCCAGCACACGCCGGGTGGCGAGTCCGGTCAGGGTGTCGATCGCGGCCAGGCGCTCAAGTCTCGTGATCAGCTCGGCCTGCCGTTCGCCGGAACGGATCAGGAGCACGGCTGTCGCGATGAGCGCCGCCGAGACGTATCCGATGTCGATGACGGCCGCGCGAAGGGGCAAGGGGCCGACGACTACAACCACCTCGCCGAGAACAGATGCCAACGTCATCACGACAGCACCCGCGCGTGGCAGCTGTGAGGCGCCGTACAGCGTGGGAAAGAACAAGAAGACTTGCGCCGCGACGGAGGCATCGGACGTCAAGACGTCGAGCAGAACGATCGCTACGACAGTCATCAGCGGACCCAGCGCCCACGCAATCAACGCGGGGATGCGACGGTTCCGGGCTGCCCAGCACCCCGTGAGGACCAGCGCGACCGCGCCGAGAAACAGTGCAGCCTCGGTCGTGGTCATATCCCGGCCGCCCGGCTGCACAGGTAGGAAGGCGATCGTCACCAGGACCGCAACGCCGGCAAGCATGACAATGCTCCGGACCGCTGCAGAATGACTACGGGGCTGCATCCAAAGGAGAAGCCGCACCGTACTGGCCTCCTCGCTGACGTCGCACAGTCACGTTGCACGTCTTGGCCCAGGTTAGTCCCGAGGACCTTCGCATGAGCGAGGCTCTGGAGCGGGTGCGCTTGCGCCCAGCACTCCGGGGCCCACCCGGAGAACATGAAATCGGGCGTTGGGGCCGCTCTGCCGGCATCTGGCCCGCGCACACCGCTGACGAGCCCCCCAACCCTCCAACAGAACATTTTCGGCACCAACCTGACCTGGTGGTCGCGTTCCTTGTCGTCCTGCCCCGCTGGGTCGGTGTGCGGGGCCGGTGGCCGCCCTGGGGAGGCCCCTGGGCACGGTCGGGTTCTTGCTGCTGGCGCGTACCGAGCCAAGCGTGCCGCGTGCGGCGGCGACAGGCTCGGTCGGTCTGGTCGCGCTCGCCTCGCACGGCCGCAGGCGCGCGGTGCGGGCAACAGCCGGCATCCTGCTGCTCATACCCGGCGTGCGCGACGCGCTCGCCCGGTGCTGCCGCGGTGGATGGCCGAGGCGGTCGCGGTCCCGACGGCCGCCCGGCTGGCCTGTACCCCATGGTCGCCGGCATCTCGGGCCAGGTCAGCCTCGTCGCGGTCAGCGCCAACCTGCTCCTCGGCCCGGCATGGTCGAAATGAGGTCGTGCTGGCCTCGTTCTGGGTGGACCCGACCATCGCGGGCCCGGCGCCCAGTACAACCTCGGGATCCTGCTCGCCACCCGACTGGACCCGCCCGAGCTCCGCGAGGCCCGCCGCTGGTACACCGCCGCCGCGAACGCCGGCCACACCGGCGCCCAGTACAACCTCGGAGCCCTGCTCGCCGCCCAGTGGGACCCGCCCGAGCTCGGCGAGGCCCGCGATTGGCTCGCTAGCGCCGCAGACGCTGGCGTTACTCTCGCACGGGATGTATTGAGAGTCATCCAAAGTCCCGAGTGATGCGAATGGGCATCAGACTGACCGGCAAGTGGGGGTTGCAGATTTGCTGCCTGGGCACGGAAGAACCCTCTCGCACACCCATTTTGGTTCGCCGATAATTGATACTTTGTCAGATATGCCGTGAGGGTCCCAGGCTGAGCCGCCGGGCTGCGCGGCGAGCCTCGTGACGGCTGTTGCGGACATACGGCACCCGCTGGCTGTTGACCATAAACGTGTCACCGCCGACCCAGATGCTCGTGTTTGGATGATGCTTCGCGTTGACCGTGAAAACCCCCGCGGGGCCGATGACGACGTGGTCGATGTCCGAGCCGTGATCTCCAACCCGCACCGCGTGCAGAACACGCCACGAGGGGCCGAGCCTGGTCAGTTGAGCCGCGACGGCCTGCTCGCCGTCGGCCCCGATCCGCCACGCCCGCTCCTCGGTTC
>CAYYCE010000681.1:0-2017 GCA_964469635.1 uncultured Kineosporiaceae bacterium | reverse complement strand
AGGTGTGCCGCAGCTCGGCGACCCGCGCCAGATCGCGGATCAGCCACTCTCCGATCAGCTTGCTCTCGCCGTACGGTGACTCCGGCCGGGTCGGCGTCGACTCGACGACCAGGTCGACGTCCGGGGTTCCGTAGGCGGCCGCGCTGGAGGAGAACACCAGCAACGTGACCCCATGGACGAGCAGCCGGTCCAGGAGCACCTGCATCCCGGTGACGTTCTGGGTGTAGGTGTGCAACGGCCGCTGCACGCTCACCCCGGCGTACTTGAACCCGGCCAGGTGGACCACTCCACGCACCGGGGCGTCGACGGCCGTGAGCGCCGCGTCCACGGCCGCGGGATCGACGACCGAACCCTCGACGAAGGTGACGTTCGGGGCGACGAACTCGCGGTGCCCACTCGACAGATCGTCCAGCACGACGACGTGGCGACCGGATTCCCGGAGCCTGCGCGCGACGTGCGCCCCGATGTATCCGGCTCCCCCCGTGACGAGCCAGGTGGTCTGAGTCATGACGCCCAGCCTAGGTCGTCACCGATCGCCGACGTCGCGCCCATCCGGCGTCGTCGGGTGGGTCCGGGCCCGCCTCGATGTCAGACTGGAGCCGTGACCTCAGCCAGCCAGCGCGTTCACCGCAACGATCCCGAGGTGGTGCGGCGTCTGCTCACCACCCCGGGCCGCTGGGCGATCGTGGGCCTGTCGCAGAACTCGGCCCGCACCGCCTACCGGATCGCCGCCTACATGCAGTCCCTGGGCATGCCGATCATCCCGGTGCATCCGAGGGCCGAGGAGGTGCACGGCGCTGCCGGCCACGCGCGGCTGGCCGACATCCCGGGCCCGGTCGACGTGGTCGACGTGTTCGTGCGCAGCGAACTGGCCGGGGCGATCGTCGACGAGGCGATCGCCGTCGGCGCCAAGGCGGTCTGGCTGCAACTCGGCGTGATCGACGAGGACGCCGCGGCGAGGGCCGAGGCCGCCGGACTGGACGTCGTCATGGACACCTGTCCCAAGATCGAGGCTCCTCGCCTGGGGATCGGCTGACGGCGCGGATGAAGTTCAGATTCGGTCGAGGACGCCGCCCGGACCCGCAGCGGGATGGAACCGTCTACCGGGCCGGGCCGGGCTTCAGGATCCGGGGGGACTCCTCCCCGCAGGTCACCCGACGGACGGCGGCCACTCCGCCCACGGGTGCGCCGCTCATCGCGTCCACGGGCGCCCCGCCCACCGGGTCCACGGGTGCCCCGACGGCGTCCCCGCCGGCGCCCCCGATCGGCCGGGCGCGGCCCCGGTTCGGGCTGCCCGACAGGGGCCGGGGGCGGCGGTGGCACCCGATCCGCTGGCTCGTCGTCCTGCTGCTGCTCTACCCCATCGTGCTGGGCGCCCTGGCCTGGGTCTCGATCACCAAGATCGCCGCCATGCCGACGTCCGACCGACCGACCGACACCCCCGGGACGACCTACCTGGTGATCGGCAGCGACAGCCGCGCGGACCTCACCCGCGAGGAGCGCGCCAAGCTCGGCACCGGCCAGGCCACCGGACAGCGCACGGACACCATGATGCTGCTGCACGTCACCCCCACCGGGACGTCGGTGCTGGTGAGCATCCCCCGCGACTCCTACGTCACCATCCCCGGCAAGGGCAAGAACAAGATCAACGCCGCGTACGCGCTCGGCGGGCCCAAGCTCGCGGTGGCCACCGTCGAGGCCTCGACCGGGCTGCGCATCGACGGTTTCGTGATGACCGGGCTCGGCTCGTTCGCGGCCATGGTGGACGCCGTGGGCGGGGTCGAGCTGTGCCCCAAGACGGCCATCAAGGACGCCAAGGCCCACATCGACGTCGCCAAGGGCTGCCAGACGATGGACGGACCCACTGCCCTGGGGTACGCCCGGGCGCGCTACAGCGACCCCCGCGGCGACCTGGGCCGGGTGGAGCGGCAGCGGGAGGTGCTGGCCGCGATTGCGGGCAAGACGTTGTCGCCGTCCGTGCTGCTGCAGCCGTGGCGGGCGGCGCCCGCGGCCGTGG
>CAYYCE010000680.1:0-2018 GCA_964469635.1 uncultured Kineosporiaceae bacterium | reverse complement strand
ATGGAGGCCGCCGCCGGTGCGCCGGCACCGCACCGCATCCGGCTGCGGATGCGCCGGCAGGTGGGCCCGGACGGCGGCGAGGAACTGTTCATCGGCGTCGCGGACAGCGGTCCGGGCATGGACCCCGAGGACCTCGACAAGGCCCTGGAGCGCGGCTGGTCCACCAAGGCCGGCCCCCGCCCCCGCGGGCTGGGCCTGGCCATCGCGGCGCAGGTGGTTCGGCGTCATCGGGGGATCCTCGCCGTCGATGCCTCCACGCTGGGAGGCGCCGAGTTCATCGTGACCATCCCGATCCCGGACGGCGGCGAGGGCGGCGCCGACGGCACGGCGGGCCGACGGCTCACCACGGCGGCCCGGCCGTGACCGCCCGGACCGGCGAGCACCGGGTGCTGGTCGTGGAGGACCAGCGACCGGTGGCGGCGATGATCAGGGACTACGTGCAGCGGATCGAGGGGTTCCGCTGGGTCGGCACCTCACACACGGCCGGCGACGCCAAGCAGTTCCTCCGGCGGGTCGGGGTGGACCTCGTCCTGCTCGACATCCGGCTGCCCGACGAGTCCGGGCTGAGCGTGTGCCAGGCCCTGCGGGCGGCCGGCTCGACCGTCGGCGTCATCGCGATCACCTCGGCGCGCGACCTGGAGGTGGTCCGTGCGGCGATGTCCTTCGGTGTCTCGCACTACATCCTCAAACCGTTCACGTTCGACACCCTGCGCGCCAGGCTGCTCGGCTACGCCCAGGCCCAGTCGGACCTGGCCGCGGCGACGCTCCACCGGCAGACCGATGTCGACCGGGTGATGTCGCTGACCACCCACGAGCCGGAGAACCCGCACCTGCCGCCGAACCTCAGCAAGGTGACGATGGCGGCGATCCTGCACCGGCTCGCCGAGGTCGGGCAGGGCGGCGCAAGCGAGATCGCCGACGTGGTCGGGGTCTCCCGCAGCACCGCGCGCAGGTACCTGGAGCACCTCATCGACACCGGCCGTGCCGAGCAGACCCTGCAGTACGGCCGGACCGGACGGCCTCAGGTCATCTACCGTCACCGGAGCTGACCCCACCCGGGCCCGCCGCCTGTTCGACCAGTCCCACCAGGTAGTCGCCGTACCCGCTGGCGCGCAACGGTTCTGCGAGGCCGAGGAGGTGGTCGGTGTCGATCCACCCCTGGCGCCAGGCGACCTCCTCGATGCACCCGATCTTGTGACCCTGGCGGGTCTCGACCACGCGCACGAACTCCGCCGCGGCCACCATGTCGTCGAAGGTCCCCGTGTCCAGCCAGGCGGTGCCGCGCTGCAGGACCGACACCGTCAGCGCCCCGCGCCGGCGGTAGTGCTCGTTCACGTCGGTGATCTCGAGCTCGCCCCGGGCGCTCGGCCGGATGCCGCGCACCACCTCGACCACCTCGTCGTCGTAGAAGTACAGCCCGGGGACGGCGAACGGGCTGCGCGGGCGGGCCGGCTTCTCCTCGATCGACAGCACCCGGCCGGCGTCGTCGAACTCGACGACGCCGTAGGCGCGGCGCCGGGCCACCCGGTAGGCGAAGACGTGCCCGCCGTCGACCGAGGTCCGGGCGGCCAACGCGGTGCCCAGCCCGGAGCCGTAGAAGATGTTGTCCCCCAGGACCAGTGCGACCCTCTCGGAACCGATGAAGCGCCCGCCGATCAAGAATGCCTGCGCGATCCCCTCGGGGCGGGGCTGGACGCCGTACTCGATCGACATCCCCAGCCGCGACCCGTCGCCGAGCAGCCGCCGGAAGGACTCGGCGTCGGCCGGGGTGGTGATCACGAGCACCTCGCGGATCCCGGCCAGCATCAGCGTCGAGAGCGGGTAGTAGATCATCGGCTTGTCATAGACCGGCATCAGTTGCTTGCTGATCGCCAGGGTGACCGGGTGCAGCCGCGACCCGGTGCCGCCGGCGAGGACGATCCCGCGCATTCAGCACGCCCCCGCCGAGGGCAGTGCCCCCGCCTCGAGCGCGGCGGCCAGCAACGGCGCGGCCCGGTCCCTGGCCGACAGCACGGGCT
>CAYYCE010000679.1:0-2019 GCA_964469635.1 uncultured Kineosporiaceae bacterium | reverse complement strand
ACCACCTGCGCGACCGCGACGGGCACGAGATCGACCTGCTCCTCGACTACGGCCGCAAAGGCCAACTCGCCCTGGAGGTCAAGGCCACCGCCGCCCCCCGGGCAGGTGACGCCACCCACCTGCGATGGCTCATCGAACGCCAACCCACCATCCGCGCCGGCATCGTCCTGCACACCGGCCCCAGCCTGTTCCAGCTCTCCGACACCATCATCGCCGCACCCATCGCCACCCTCTGGACGTGAACAACCTCCGCCGTCCGTGCTGATCTTGCGCCCAAGGTGCGTACTGCCAAGTCACGTCACTGCAGGCGCATGGCACGCAAGACGTAGCCCGGTGTCCGCGAACTGGCCATATGCCAGCAGCAACCAGCACCATTGGCGACCACGAGCCGCACCACGGGGGAACGCCCGCCCCTTGACGCCCGCCGCGGGCGAGTCCGAACCAAGCCGCAGATACCCTTTACCCTCACCGTTGAACACCGGGGTTCTTCCCCGCGCCTTCCCCGCAACGGACACCGACCGCCGCGTGACGGCCACGACACACGGCGACAACACCGCAGGTAGAAGACCCGAGCCATCGACCCGGGGCGCCGCACCGGCAGTCATCGGAACCGCTACCCTCACAGATACCCCCACCCCTATCAACGTGATCATCAAGTCGGCAAACACCCAGGTCAACGCCATGATCACCAAAGCGGAGGGCGAGGGATTCGAACCCCCGGGCACGGGTTGGGTACCGCACCAGCGGTTTTCAAGACACGCATCCGAACCTCCGCTGACCAGCAACGATACCCGCCACCGGCCGGCACGGACCACGAGTGGACCACGGGCGGCTGTCGACGGTTGGGGTTCGTCGTGGCCGGCTGGACGATGCACGTCGCGGAAGGCTCCATACCTGTCAGGCCGAGTCCGGGGCAGTCGCGGCCGTGCCCCCATGGTCGCCGCCGCGTCGAGGTGCGCAGGGGTGGGGCGTCAGCGCATGGGTAGCGTGCGGACGCGCAGCCGCGTGGTCGACAACGACATCACCGCCCCGGCAGCCAGTTCCTCGAGCACCGGCGGCAGATTCGCGAGGATCAGGTCCGCCTGATCGACCGGAGACAGGCGATCGGCAGACCGCAGCAGGACCAGCGACGGGCTCGTGGCACCCGACACCGCCAGCATGATCGTGAAGTCGGTGTCGGCAGAGACGATCACCTGACCGTTCTCGATGGCATGGGCAAGGATCTCTTCGTCCGTGGCCGTCAACAGTCCGTGATCGACGACGTGGGTCGCCTCATGACCGGCATCGGTCAGCCGAGCAGCCACCGTGGGTGAGAGGTTGGCGTCGACAAGGAACCTCATGCCGGATGGGCAAGCGGCAACTCGCGCTCCTGGAGCGCGGCGGCAGCGAACTCCAGCGCGGCGAGCAGATCCTCCTGCACCAGGTAGGGGTAGTCCGCCAGCACCTCATCGAACGACCTGCCTGCGGCAAGCTGTCCCAGAACAGCGGATACAGTCACACGGGTGTCACGGATGCACGGCAGCCCGTTCATCCGCCCCGGGTCGATGGCTATCCGCGGAAAACCCACTCCTGGAGTGTACGCACGCCCATCCCCCGACCGAGGCAGTGTGGCGAGGAGATACCCGGCTGCTGGCTGCGATAACCGGGTCACGGACCGGCGATCTCGCCCGGCGCGGCCCGAGCCGCCGCCGATGATGGTCGGCCGGGGACGTCGTCGCACGCGAGCGATAACGTCGCCGGAGCGGCGACCCGCACGACCACCGTCGTCTGCGTCGCCCACACTCATGATGCAGCGGGCAGGAGGTGACGTGTTCGTCGTTCACGCCACGGCGAGGCTGCTCGCGAAAACTGAGGCCGGGCGAGCTCGGCGAGGCCCCCGCGTCCACGACGTCACTGAACGCCTGGTACGCGAACGCCCGGCGCTGGCGCCTGTGGGTGCCGAGAATCCTGCATCAGTTATGCGGCCTGCGTGTATTCGTGGAGCAAGCCGCCAACAGCGATCACGACGGACGACCGTGG
>CAYYCE010000678.1:0-2031 GCA_964469635.1 uncultured Kineosporiaceae bacterium | reverse complement strand
GGCAACCTGTCCACGCACCTGAGGCGCCTGGAGGAGGCCGGCTACGTCGAGGTCGCCAAGGGGCACCAGGGCCGGGTGCCGTCCACCCACGTGAGTGCGACCCGCGCCGGGCGACGGGCCTTCGAGGACTACCTCGAGGCGCTCCAGGCGCTCCTCACCCCACCGACCGACCGCAACGACCCGATCCAGGAGGAGCGATGACCCTCGACCACCGCGGCGCGCAGCAGGCCGACCTTCCCGTCGTCGTCGAGCATGTCACCCGACGTTTCGGTGCCACCCTCGCGCTGGATGATGTCTCACTGACCGTGCGGCCGGGCGAGATCGTCGGCCTGCTCGGCCCCAACGGCGCCGGCAAGACCACGCTGCTCAGCCTGATCGAGGGCCTACGCAGGGCCGATGCGGGCACGGTGCGGCTGTTCGGCGCGGACCCGCGGGACGCCGCGGCGCGGGTGCGGCTCGGCACCACCCCGCAGGAGACCGGCCTGCCGCCGTCTCTCAAGGTGGCCGAGGTGGTGAGCTTCGTCGCCGCGCACTACCCGAACCCGATCCCGACGGCGGAGCTGCTGGACACCTTCGGTCTGACCGCGCTCGCCGGACGGCAGACCGGCGGGATGTCCGGCGGGGAGAAGCGCAGGCTGGCCGTGGCGCTCGCCGTCGTCGGTCGCCCGGACCTGGTGCTGCTCGACGAGCCGACCACCGGCCTGGACGTCGACGCCAGACGGACTCTGTGGGACACCCTGCGCGCGTTCCACGCCTCGGGTGTGACGGTTCTGGTCACGAGCCACTACCTGGAGGAGATCCAGGCGCTGGCCGACCGCGTCGTGGTGGTGGACCACGGGCATGTGCTGGCCGATGCCCCGCTCGGTGACATCCTCGGCCGCGTCGCGCTGCGCCGGGTCACCCTGACGCTGGACGGATCCGCGGCGGTCGACCTGCCGGGCGTTGTCCAGCACGACACCGATGCGGCCGGTCGGCACACGCTGCTCACCGCCGACGCCGACGCCGTGGTCCGCGACCTGGTGCGGCTCCAGGTCCCGTTCCGCGACCTCGAGGTGCGCTCCGCAAGCCTCGAGGAGGCGTTCCTCGCGATGACCACGGAGGTGGCCGCATGACCGCCGTGACGGATCGCGCCACGCCTGCCGGCGTCACCTCCCCGGTGTCCGGGCTGCGGCTGTCCGTGGTGCACTTCCGCTACGGCTTCCTGGAGACCGTCCGGGTGCCGATGGCCGTGCTCGGCACCATGCTCTTCCCCGCTCTCGCGTTGCTCTTCTTCGTGGTGCCGCAGAAGCTCGTGGCCGGGGACCCGGTGGCCGCTGCGGCTGCCACCGCCCAGCTCGCGGTGTTCGCGGTGATGTCCACCTCGGTGTTCACCTACGGCATCGGCGTCGCGGAGGACCGCGCGTTGCCCTTCGACCCCTACCTGCGCACGCTGCCGAGCGGCCCGTGGCCGAGGATGGCCGGTCGGGTGCTCAACGGCACGACGTGGTCGCTGCTCGGGCTGGTGCCGCCCATCCTGATCGCGGCGTTCCTGACCGCCGCGTCGGTGACCCTCGCGCAGTTCGTGGCCGGCGTGGCGCTGGCGATGGTCTCGGGCGTGCCGTTCCTGCTGATCGGCCTGACGATCGGCTACCTGCTCAGCTCCAAGGCGGCTGTCGCAATCGCCCAGGTGGTGGTGTTCCCGCTGGCCTTCGCCGGCGGGCTGTTCATGCCGCCCGACGCGTTCCCGGCGTGGCTGAACACGCTGTCCACCGGCCTCCCCAGCCGTGCCGCGCGGGACCTGGTGGTCTCGGCGGTCACGGGTGACGCCCTGCCGACGGCCGCCCTGCCGGTGCTGGCGGCGTGGACCGTGGTCTTCGCGGTCCTGACGGCGTACGCCTACCGACGCGACGAGGGCCGCCGCTTCCACTGACCCGGCACGCGCGCCGGTCGGGCGAAGCGGTCAGGCGAAGCGGCGCAGGCGCAGGGAGTTCGTCACTACCAGGACCGAGCTGAACGCCATCGCGGCGCCGGCGATCATCGGGTTGAGCATGC
>CAYYCE010000677.1:1120-2035 GCA_964469635.1 uncultured Kineosporiaceae bacterium | reverse complement strand
CCGAAATGACGGCCTCGCCACCCTCGAGGAATCCCCGTACCACGACTCGATCCGCACGTGGGCCAGCGGCACGATCCGCTCGGTGCCCCGGCCGCCGCGCAACCGGGCCAGGTAGCCGAGATGCTCTCCCGCCGTGCGGTTTCCCGCGAGCGCGAGCTCGCCGGGCAGGTACCCGATACGGGCGCGGACGGCGGGGTCGTGGAACACGGGGTGGCCGAGGATCGTCGCCGTCCCCGCGGTGGCCCTCAGCAGCCCGAGCAGGATCCGGATCGTGGTCGACTTCCCGGCGCCGTTGGGCCCGAGGAACCCGAAGACCTCTCCGCGTTCGACCTGGAGATCGACGCCCCGCAGCGCGCGCAGGCGCCCGTAGTCCTTGACCAGACCGGTGGTACGGAGCACGACTTCGCTCATGGTCTCTCCTCTCGTGGCGGGCCGCCGGGCTCCTCCGGCCGGCCCAGCTCGGCCATCGCCGAGCGGAACGCATCGGTGATCTGTGGGGTCAGCACGCCGTCCGCGAGGATCTCGACCATGGGCATCGCATAGGCGGCGAACGACTTCGGGTCGGGCACGGGGGCGAGCAGATCGACCCCCAGCAGCCGCTGGACGTGCTCGTGGAGCACGACGGCGCCCAACGACCAGATGGTGAGGATGACGGCGCGGCCGTGCGGATCCTCGCTGGGGCGCATCATGCCGGCCTCGACCATCACCTGGATGTAGCCGACGGCGTCACCGACCAGTTGGTCGAACAGCGCCGCCACCCCCGGGGAGTTCTCGGCCAGCGCCCTCGCCAGGTAGGCCACGACCGGCGGGGAGTCCTCGGCCTGCCGCAGCGCACCCAGGACGTCGAAGCCGACGCCCTGCGCGGCCGCCCCCTGCTTGCGGTCCCGGATCACGGCGGCGACCTGATCGTCGCAC
>CAYYCE010000677.1:0-1110 GCA_964469635.1 uncultured Kineosporiaceae bacterium | reverse complement strand
CGAAGTAGTGGATGACCAGCCCCGGCGACACGCCGGCCTCGGTCGCGATCTGACGCACCGTGGTGTCGGCGAACCCCCGGCGGGCGAACAGGAGCAGCGCGGCGTCGCGGATCCTGGCCTGCGTCTCGGATCTGCCCACGATCGACCACCCGGTCCGATCATTGCGTTGAACGTGCGCTCACCCTGCTAGTAAACGCCCGTTCAACGACCGCCGTCAATCAGAGGACGATCGACTCGCCGGCGGCCAGCGGGTGCAGTCGGGCCCCGGATCGCTCGGGCAGCGCCGCGGCGAAGTGCACGAGCGGGGCGTGCAACCAGTCCAGCCAGGCGTCCGGCCAGGCCCGGGGGTGCAGCGTGCCATGGTGGATCGGGACGACGTGCGCCGCGCCCGAGCGGGCCACCGCCTCGGCCGCCTCGACGGGACCGAGGTGGCCCGGGGACAGCCGGGGGCCCCAGCCGCCGATCGGCACCAGCGCGACGTCGATGCGCCCGCCGGCCGCCTCGGCGAGCCGGTCCATCTCGGGGTACAGCGAGGTGTCGCCGGCGAACCAGATCGCCGCGCCCGCCGTCCGGATCAGGAACCCGTGGGCGGCGTTGGGACGGTGCGGCATCGGCCGCGAGTCGTGGTCGGCGCGGACCAGCCGCAGCCGGACGCCGGGAGCGACCTGCCGCCAGTCCGCCCCGCCCGGCGGGTCCTCGATCGCCGCCCGCCGCAACCCGTGCCGGACCAGCCAGCGGGCGTTGCCCGGCGAGGCGTAGACCGGGATGCCCCGCAGCCGCCGCAGCGAGGGCAGATCGGCGTGGTCGTGGTGCAGGTGCGAGAGCAGGACGGCGTCGGCGCCGGCCCAGTCACGCACCCGCGGCCGCGCGGTGAACCGGGCCAGCGGACCGGCGGCGTGTCCCAGCACCGGGTCGGTGAGCAGCCTGACCTCGCGCCCGTCAGCCGCCCGCAGGTCGATCGAGACGCTCGCGTGACCCAGCCAGGTGATCCGGACTCGCTCCACCGACCTGTTCGCCTCCGTCCTCGACCGCCTCGATCGTGCCCTGTGCGCGCCGCCACCGCAGCAGTTGGGTGTGGATCACCGCCGCCCCGTACAGGGACCCGTCGCC
>CAYYCE010000676.1:0-2037 GCA_964469635.1 uncultured Kineosporiaceae bacterium | reverse complement strand
CGTGGCGGCTTCAGCGGCGACGGCTCGGGTGTCCCGCACGTCCAGAGCGCCCACGGCCACATGATCGCGGTCCTGTTCGGCTACCCGGTGAAGCCCTCGGCCGATCCGACGGTCGAGAACAAGGTGCTGTGGATCCCCGGGCCGCAGCCACCCGCGTCGTCCCCCACGCCCTCGGTGCCTGCCGACCCCGCCCTGCACCTCGACGGGACCCTGCAGGGCGACACACTCCGCCTGGACCGCACCCTGGCCCAAGGCCCCGGACCCTCGGGGGTGAACTTCCCGCAGGCCGGTTGCTGGAACCTGACACTGCACTGGTCCGGTCACACCGACACCCTGGTGATGCCCGTCGGCTGACCGTCCACGGCCGCCGACCCGCGAACCCCGAGCATCTGCCTAGGTGGGGTCTTCCTGGAGGGAGTCGAAGCGTAGGGCGAAGGTGGGTGGTGTCTCCAGGACCTGGCGGCGGCGTTGTGTCCAGAAGACCGGGGCGCCGGTCGTGGCTCTGGCCAGGATGGCTCGACGCTGCACTCTGAGGCCTTCGGCGGGGATCGAGGCCGGGTCAAGCTGGTGGACCGGACCCTCCGGCGGTGCCTTCGGGTCCCAGAGAAGGTCGCTGACCGGTTCCGGGAGGAGGACCGGTTCCGGCCCTGAGAGGTCGGCCGCCCGGCCTTGGATGTATCGGCGTGGACCGGCGGCCGGCTCGTCCAGCAGGTAGGGGTGCCAGTGCTCCGGGACCTGGCTCATCGCCAGGTATGAGAACCGCCGCGGTGCCGGGGGATCCGAGGGTGGGACGGGCCCCGGCGGTGGTGGCGGGGTCGCCAACGTCCGACCGGCCACCACCTGCTCCACCGCCCAGACCAGGTTCGCGTCCTCATCGATCCCCACGACCACGTCATCGACGACCGGCCCCACCAGCGGAGCGGGCGCTGTCGCCCAGACCACCATCGAGACCGCACTGGGACGGACCGTCGGGTCCAGGGCGGATCACCGCCCCCGTAGAAGGTCACCGCCAGCGGGATGCCGCGTGCGTCGGTGATCGGGTGGGGGTGGCCGGTGCAGCGGTCGAGGGCGGCGTGCGGACAGACGTCGTCACTCGTGTGGCGGGAGGAAGGTGTCGGTCACGGTCCTGTACCCGCAACTGCAGGGCGTCGACCTCCGTACCCAGGTCGCCACGTTGGCGGTCCCCGTCGGCCACGGCGAGTACGACCTCCACACCGACGACCACCCGCCACAGGCGGACAGCCGCGGCTCGGCCGGTGCGCGGACCGCTTCCGCTCCGGTCGCGTCGAGTGCCATCAGGTTTCCAGGAGGGGTTGTTCGTCCGGGCGGTAGGGCGTCCGGCCGGAGTCCCGCGCAGGTCGGTCGGCCGTCACCCGGGCCCTGATGCCGCGCAGCATCCCGACCGCCATCACGTAGTCGGCCGGGACGAGGGCGGCGTGGTAGGCCAGCGTCAGCCACCACGGACTCGTCCGGCCACGAACCCGCAGCTGCAGCCGGGTGCCGCCGTCGGCGGCGGGACGCATCACGAACGCCCAGGTCCAGTCGATGGTGGCGCCCAGGCGCCGCCCCCACGGCGGGAGGTGGCTGGTGGAGTGCAACACCAGCGTCCGGGGTGCCTCGACCTCGTGGACAAGGTACCTCGCCGTTCCCGGGGCCCCGTCGGGGATGACGTCGCCCACGTTCAGGGTCCTGACCAACGCCGGGTCGAGGTGGTCGAGGCTCGGCCAGTTCGCCGGGAACAGCCAGCGGTCGACCCAGTCCGGGGTGTAGTAGCCGCCGAGGTGCCAGCCCATCTGGGTGAGCCATGGCCAGACCCGTTCCGGTGGTGCCGGAATGGAGATCGCGTGGTCGGTGACCATGCTCGGGTTCGGCACCACACCGTCGCCGGGCAGCGCCACCCGTCGTTCCTGCCGCGTCGAGCCGGCGGTGCGGCCGAGCGCCTGCAGCGCCCCGTAGCCCGCGGCTGCGACCGGGATCAGCAACCGGCGCACACGCATCTGACCACCTCCAAGAACGAGCTGGGGGAGGGAACGTCAC
>CAYYCE010000675.1:0-2038 GCA_964469635.1 uncultured Kineosporiaceae bacterium | reverse complement strand
GCCCACGGGACACGTACTCACGGACCGTGACGTCGCCACGGCCGAATGGCCGGTGGCCGCGGAGCCCGCCGGAACCATCGAGAACGTGATCGGTGCCACGCTCGGCTCCCCGGTCCGTCGCGGCGAGCCGATCACCGACGCCCGGCTGCGGGGGGCCACGCTGCTGGCGCAGGCCGGGCGAGACCTTCGCGCCGTGGTGATCCGACTCGGCGGGCCCACGGCCGGCTGGCTGCGCTCCGGCGACCGGGTGGACGTCGTCGCCGGGGGCTCGGCGTCCGGGCTGCCCGGTGAGGCGCTCTCGCCCCGGGTCATCGCCTCGGACACGCTGGTGCTGGCCGTGGGCTCCGCGGACGCCGCGGCGGCCGGCGACGGTTCGACCGCCCTCGGCCTCGGTGACACGTCGGGCACGGGGGGCACGGCGGCTCCCGGCGAGGGTGACCTCGTGGTACTCGCCGCAGGCCCCTCACAGGCCGTCGCCCTGGCGGCCGCCGGAGTGGGAAGTCCACTCAACGTCGTGATCCGTCCGCCGGACCGATGACCGGTGCAGCCATCGAGCGGCCTCGCGTGACGCGCTTGATCTTGAAGGCTAATGTGCGATCAGGTAGCCCCGAGAGCCACCGATCCGTTCACGAACCGGCTGGAGGCAGCAAGAAGATGACCAGGGGATTCAGAGACTTCCTGATGCGCGGCAACGTGGTGGACCTCGCCGTCGCCGTCGTCATCGGCGCGGCCTTCGGCGCCGTCGTCGACGGGCTGCTCAAGGGCCTCATCAACCCGCTGATCGCCGCGGTCTTCGGCAAGCCCAACCTGGACGGCGTGGGGACCTTCACCATCAACGATGCCGTGTTCTCGATCGGGGTGTTCCTCACGGCGCTGATCAACTTCGTGATCATCGCGGGGGCGATCTACTTCGTCGTCGTGGCGCCGATGAACAGGATCAACGAGCTGCGCTCACGGAACGCCGAACCCGAGGCGGAGGAGACTCCGGCGGACGTCGCCCTGCTCACCGAGATCCGGGACCTGCTGGCGCGTCGCTGACCCGCAACCAGCCCGGGCCCTCGGACGGCCGCCTCACTCCCAGTGGGGCGGCCGTTCACGTTCCAGCCAGGCGTCGCGGGAGCCGTCCTCGTCCTGCCGCTCCCGCCAGTCGCCACCCCAGACGTCATCGTCGTCGCGGGTCTGCTCCGGCAGCACGGGAGCCTCGGGAGCGCTCCGCTGGGGAGTGCCGCTCTCGCGGGCGCCGTCCTGGGGTCCGGTACTCATGATCGGTTCAGTGTCCCGCACCGTCCAGGACCCGTCGAGCCGCGCCGCCGACGGCCGCCTCGACGTGCATGCCGCGACGCGGCAGGTGCAGTGCCTCGCGCACCAGCGCGGCCAACTCCTCGGCGCTGCGCCCGACACCGTCCGACAGCACCCAGGTGGCCACCGCCTCCAGCTCCGCGTCGGAGTACAGGGTGATCGGACGCCCCGCGGTGACCTGCGGGAAGGGCCCGCGCACGCGGGGGCGCCCCACGATGATCTGGGTCTCCTGGGTCAGCGCGGGGTCACCGCCGAGGTCCCGCCAGGCGGCCCGGATCCGCTCCACCTCGCCGGCGGGATCGCAGAACAGGTCCATGGCCGCCACCCGCAGATAGGTCCACCCGGCGCGCTCCAGCCACTCCCGGCGCTGCCGGTCCCGGGTGCTGACGCTCGGGCAGGCCGCGAAGCCCCGCGAGTCCACCTCGACGGCGAGCAGGCGGCGTCCCGGCTCCTCGGGATCGGTCAGCGCCACGGCGAGGGGCCAATCGGCGCACGTCGGCGAGTCGACCACCGGCAGCCCCACCGTCTCCATCCGCTCGCGCAGGTCGCGGACCAGGTCATCCACCCCCGCGCCCTCGGCCGGCGCCACCACCGGAGCAACCGGGGCGACCGGCGCCGTGCCGGTGGCGCTCATCGCGTCGGCGCCGACCGGATGATCGCCCCGGGTGATCGGGTCGGCGGCCATGGCCAGCACCTCGCGCAGCATCAAGGAGCCGTCCGTGCGCAGCCGATCCGGATC
>CAYYCE010000674.1:0-2042 GCA_964469635.1 uncultured Kineosporiaceae bacterium | reverse complement strand
CTTCGGCTCCGGGCTGGGCTACACCACGTGGCGGCTCGACGACCTGGCGCTGACGCCCGACGGCGACCTCGCGGCTCGGGCCCGGGTCTCGTTGACCAACACCGGCGACCGGCCCGGCAAGCACGTCGTGCAGCTCTATGCCGAGCGCCGCGACAGCGCCGTCGAGCGTCCGGAGCGCTGGCTGGTGGGCTTCGCCACGGTGCGGGCCGAGCCCGGCGTGAGGACCGACGTGGTGATCGACGTGCCGCGCCGAGCCCTCAGCCACTGGGCCGACGGCTGGCACCTCGAGCCCGGCGTGTTCACGATCCTGGCCGGGAACGACGTCGCGGACTGCCCGCTCACCGCGCAGCTCGAGCTCGACTGACCGCACCGGTGTCCGGGGCGGTGTGCGGCGGTCGTGATCCGGATGCACGCGTGATCTCCAGGCCGGAGCTCACGACCTCCCCCGGCGGGCAGCTGACCGCGTGCCACTTCGCGGGGGAGTCGATCACCGCCGGCCGGCCCTGACGGGCACGAGCAGCCGCCCAGAGTGACCTGCGACGTCGGGAGCGGCAGTGACGAAGCAACAGCCGGCCGTCGCACCGCCACCCGTCGGTGGGCCCCTGCTGGCGGAAACGGCCTCGGGCGCGCCCGACCTGGACCCGGCGATGGCGCGAATACCAAGAGTGCGCTGGGTGTTGGCGTGCGCAGCCCGCACGGTCGAGGGTCGTCCGTGCCTCACCCCTCGGGGCAGCGCGGGAACCGAGGAGCACTCCGATGATCGACCCCACGCGCCCGCCGTTCTCCCTCGACGACGAGGCCATGGCGTGGGTGCGCACCACCCTGGCCGGCCTGTCCACGGAGCAGAAGGTCGGCCAGCTGTTCACCCTCGCGGTGCGCGACCCGGACCCCGAGGTCACCTTGGCGCTGATCCGGTCCGCCGGGATCGAGCCCGGCGGCGCGATGGCCCGGCCGATGCCCAAGGCCGAGGTGCTCCACCTGCACCGAACGCTCCAGGAAGCCAGCGCGGTCCCGCTGCTGCTGGCCGCCAACCTCGAGCGCGGCGGCGACGGCCTGGCCGTCGAGGGCACGGCGATCGGCACCCAGTACGCCGTCGCCGCCACCGAGGACGAGGTGCACGCCTACCGGCTGGGCCTGGCAGCGGGCCGGGAGGGCGCGGCGCTGGGCTGCACGTGGGCGTTCGCCCCGGTGGTGGACCTGGACCTGAACCCGCTCAACCCGATCACCAACACCCGCACCTACGGCAGCGACCCGGAGCGGGTGCTGCGGATGGCCAAGGCCTACATGCGCGGCATCCACGAGGCGGGCCTGGCGGTATCGATCAAGCACTGGCCGGGCGACGGCGTGGACTCGCGCGACCAGCACGTCTGCACGTCGGTGAACTCGCTGTCCGTCGAGGAGTGGGAGGCCGGCTTCGGCGCGGTGTACCGCGGGATGATCGAGGCCGGCGCTGACACCGTGATGTCGGCGCACATCATGGCGCCCGGGTGGTCCCGCGCCCTGCGGCCCGGCATTGCGGACGCCGACATCCTGCCCGCCTCGCTCGCGCCGGAGCTCAGCACCGACCTGCTGCGGGGGCGGCTGGGCTTCAACGGTCTGGTCGTCACCGACGCGAGCGTGATGACCGGCATGACCGCCGCGATGCCGCGGGCCCAGGCCGTCCCGGCGGCGATCATGGCCGGCTGCGACGTGTTCCTTTTCACGGGCAACCTCGCGCAGGACTTCGGGTTCATGCTCGACGGGCTGCGGTCCGGCGCCCTGACGGCCGAGCGGCTGGACGAGGCGGTCACGGCCGTCCTGGCCCTCAAGGCATCTCTCGGGCTCCACCGCAAGCAGGTCGAGGGCACCCTGGTGCCCGGGCCCGAGGGGCTGGATGTGGTGGGCTGCGCCGAGCACCAGCGGTGGGCCAAGGAGTGCGCCGAGGCGTCCGTGACGCTCGTCAAGGATCGCGAGGGTCTGCTGCCCCTGAGCCCCGAACGGCACCGCAGGGTGCTGCTGTACGTGCTCGGCGACACCGGGGGGTACGGCGACTGGGAGGGCGG
>CAYYCE010000673.1:0-2052 GCA_964469635.1 uncultured Kineosporiaceae bacterium | reverse complement strand
CTCGCCCCGGGCGGCCCGCTCCGCGATCTCGACCTCGTCGTGCTGGCCACGGACGACCCCATGGCCGAGTTGGAGGTCAACGCCGTCTGCTACGGCGCCGGGACCGCCATGGTGTCGGTCAAGCTCTACCGTGGCGCCGAGGCCGCCGAACTGGCCTGGGTGGCACCGCACCGCCGCTCCCCGTGCCTGCGCTGCCTGTCGGTGGGACGCGGCGGGACGTACGAACGCGTCACCGACTACGGCGCCGGCCGGCTCGTCAAGGAGCCCGCCCTCGGGACGGACATCGCCGTGGTGGTCCCCCAGGGCGGCCGGACCGCCCTGGGGCTGCTGGCCGACCGCGATGCCGATGCCGCGGCCGGGACGGGCCCGCCCGCCGCCGGCCCCGCGGCCTGGTTCGACCACCTGGCCCGCCGGGGCAAGGTCATGGCGGTCACCGCGAACGTGCCCGGCTGGCCGCTGTTCGCGGCCATGGACGACGCCCTGTGGGGCGATCCGTGGGCCACCGTGTGGATCCGCGGCGCGCGGGCACCGGATTGCCCGATCTGCGGGCCGTCGGCCGGTCCCTCGGCCGGTCCGGTCCCCCGATCCAGCGAAGCGGGATCGGCTACTGGGTGAGACCACAGGCCGCTTGGAGGACGTCATGACGATGGCCGAGGTGGAGGAGCCCACCCTTGTCACCCGAATACTGAACCACGCCCGGCGGCCTGCGGCGGCCGGCGGGCGCGGGTCACACCTGCGGGCGGTCCGGACGCCCTCGCAACCCGACTCCGACACCGGGGGCCGGCCGCTGCGCTGGCCCTGGCTCGCCACGGCCTTCGACGTCATCCTGATCACCGGGACGCCGAGCCTGGCGGAAGCGCTCACCCGGTTCTCGCTGTTCCATGACCTGGCCACCCTCGGCGGCCACCCGCACCTGGTTCAACTCCTCGCCCTCATGGCGCTCGTCGTCCTGGTCGGGCTCGGGGCCACCACCCAGGGGTTCCGCCGGCTTGCCCGGAGCCACCGGAGTCTGCTGGCGGTGGCCGGCATGCTGACCGTCGTCGCCGGAGCGGGCTGGTTGCTGCTCCTGTTCTTCTCCCCGCTGCTGCTCATCGTGCTCCTGGTGGCCAAGTTCCTCTGAGCCCCGGCGTCCGCTCAGTGGCAGGACGCCGAGCCCGCGTCGGCATAGCTGCCGCCCGCCTCGGGGACGAACCGCCAGTCGTAGCCGTCTGGGCGCAGGGTGAGTTCGAGCACCCCGAAGGTGTCCGCGTCGAACGCCTCGAGGCCGGCCTCGTGATGGATCCTGTAATGGCTGCGCCCACCCATGCCGACCACGAACTGGCGGATCCCGCGGCTCAGGTCGCGGGCGCCGTCCGGGGATCGCGGTTCGAACCGCTCGTAGACATGGTCGTGACCGCCGAGGATCACCTCGGCGCCCGCCGCGTAGAGCGCCGAGGTGAACGGGGCGACCTCCTCGTGGTCGCCGTGGTTGCTGTTGCTCCAGCGCGGGTGGTGCCACATCGCCAGGGTGCAGCGAGCGGGATGCGCGGCCAGATCCGCCTCGAGCCAACGGTACTGCGGCGATCCCTCGCCGCAGCCGCCCACCTGCGAACAGCTGCTGTTGAGCGAGACGATGTGCCAGGCGCCGAGATCGACGCTGTACCAACCCTTTCCAGGATCACCCGCGGCCGCGCCGAAGTACTGGTAGTAGGGGTCGGCGCCGTCGGAGTAGTACTCGTGGTTGCCCGGGGCGGGGTGGGTGATCGCCCGCAGGCGACCCCAGGTCGGGGCGTAGGCCTGGGCGAAGTCGCGCGCGCTGCCGACCTCGTACTGCAGGTCACCCGGGATCAGGACGGCATCGGGATGGAGTGAGATCGCGGCGTCCGCGGTGGCCCAGCCATGGCACTGGCCCGCCGTGACCCGCCTGCCGGCGGCGCAGACCATATCCGCCACCGCGACCGCGGTCACGGTGGCTCCGGACGGTGCCGACTCGGGCGTCACGGGCGCGACGCTCGCCGACGTGGACGACGTGGACGACGCCCGGGCCGCGAGCGGCGACTCGGGCGCCGAGGC
>CAYYCE010000672.1:0-2055 GCA_964469635.1 uncultured Kineosporiaceae bacterium | reverse complement strand
AGCGGTCGACGCGGGCGCCGCCGCCGCCGGCCAGCTTGAGGACTTCGGCTCTGGTTGCCATGGTGGTGTCGCCGGGCGTGGTCATGGCCAGTGCACCGTGCGCGGCGCCGTACTCCACCGCGGTCTGGAGGGGTTCGCCCGTCAGCAGGCCGTAGATCAGTCCGGACGCGAAGGAGTCGCCCCCGCCAACGCGGTCGAGGATCTCCAGCCGCTTCCGGTGGGTGGCCTGCACGACGCCGGTGAGCGGGGACCAGGCGATCGCGCCCCAGTCGTTGATGCTGGCCGTGTGCACGGTCCGCATCGTGGTGCCGATGACCTTGAAGTTCGGGTAGGCCGCGGCCGCTTTCTCGATCATCGCAGCGAAGCTGTCCACCTCAAGGGCGGATAGGTTCTCGTCAACGCCTTCCACCTCGAAACCGAGGCTTGCGGTGAAGTCCTCTTCGTTACCGATCATGACGTCGATGAACCGGGCGATCTCGCGGTTGACGTCCTGGGCCTTCGGCTGACCGCCGATCGCCTTCCACAGGCTGGGGCGGTAGTTGAGGTCGTAGGACACGACCGTGCCGTACTTCTTCGCCGCTGTGACCGCCTCGACAACGGTCTCGGCGGCGGACTCACTCAACGCGGCGAAGATCCCGCCGGTGTGCAGCCAGCGCACCCCGAGCTCGCCGAACAGATGGTCCCAGTCCACGTCCCCGGGCTTGAGCTGGGACACGGCGGTGTGGCCGCGGTCGGAGACGCCGACCGCCCCCCGCACACCGAAACCGCGCTCGGTGAAGTTCAGCCCGTTGCGCACGCCGCGCCCGATCCCGTCGTAGGGCACCCATCGGATGAACGAGGTGTCCAGCCCGCCGGTCAGGATGAGGTCCTCCACCAGGCGCCCGATCTCGTTGTCCGCCAACGCCGTGACGATCGCGGAACGCAGCCCGAACGCTCGTCGTAGGCCGCGGGCGACGTTGTACTCCCCGCCCCCCTCGCAAGCCCGGAAGGACCGGGCGGTGCGGATCCGTCCCTCGCCAGGGTCCAGGCGCAGCATCACCTCACCTAGGGACACCGCGTCGAAGCGGCACTCGGATGCGGGGCGGATGCTCAAACCGGCCATGGTCAGGCTCCTTCATGTGTCAGCGGTTCACAGAGGTCAGGACACTGCTCAGCAGGTCGTGGGCGACGATGTGGCGACCATGGCGACCGCCTCGGCCGTCAGCGCCTGGATGCCGGCAAAGTCGCCGGACCTGACGCGATCGCGAGGCACCATCCAGGAACCACCGACCGCGGCCACCACGGGCATGGCCAGGTACTCCGCAAGGTTCTTGGGGCCAACTCCGCCGGTGGGCACGAACCGGACGTCACCGAACGGAGCAGCGAGCGCCTTGATCGCGGCGGCGCCTCCGGAGGTGCCGGCCGGGAAGAACTTCACGGTGGTGATGCCGAGCTCGAGCGCAGCCTGGACCTCGGTCGCGGTGACCGCGCCCGGAAGGGCCGGCACACCCTTCTCCTGGCATCGTTCGACGACGGCCCGGGACAAGCCCGGCGAGACCACGAAACGGGCACCGGCCGCCACCGCTTGGTCCACCTGGGCCACGGTGAGCACTGTGCCCGCGCCGACGAGGATGTCACCGCGTGACGACATCGCCCGGATGGAGTCCGCCGCGGCGGCCGTGCGGAAGGTCACCTCCGCGACCGGCAGGCCACCCGCGCACAGGGCGCCGGCAAGGGCGTCGGCGTCGGCGGCGTCGTCGAGCACCACCACTGGGACCAGACGCGCCGAGCTCAGAGCTGACAAGACATCCATCATGAATTCATCTGGCAGGGTGAATCGGGGGCCTTGTCCCGGGCAGATTCGCTGCTCATCGCGCGAGCCAGCCGCCGTCGACGGGAAGGATGATTCCGTGGATGTAGTCCGCCGCGTGTGAGCACAGGAACAGTACGGCTCCGGCTATGTCCGAGGGTTCCGCCCAGCGCCCGGCCGGGATGCGCTCGAGGATCTCCTTGCTGCGCGCGTCATCCTGGCGCAGGTCGTAGGTGTTGGCGGTGGCGACGTACCCTGGGGCGACG
>CAYYCE010000671.1:0-2060 GCA_964469635.1 uncultured Kineosporiaceae bacterium | reverse complement strand
CCAGGCCGAGGCGATGGCCGTCGCCGATCGCATCGCCCTGCTCCGCGAGGGGCGGGTGGTCCAGCTCGGTGCGCCCCTGGAGCTCTACCACCGGCCGGTCGACGTGTTCACCGCCGCGTTCCTGGGCTCGCCGCCGATCGGGTTCCTGCCCGCCCGGGTGATCTCCTCGCAGGGGCTGGCCGGCTACGAGGTGGGTGGGCGCACCCTGCCGTTATGGTCGCCGGTTCCCGAGGCGATGGCCCGCCATGTGGGGCGCCAGGTCGTCCTGGGGCTTCGGGCCGAGGACGTCCACGCGGTCGGCACCGGGTTCGCGGGGCCGAGCGGGGCCGAGGACGTCGACCGGGTGGCGCTGACCGCGACCGTGATCACCTGCGAGTACGCCGGCCGGTACAGCGTGATCGGCGCCGAGGTGGACGGGTCCTCGCCGCAGACGCTGGCCGCGGCCGTGCTCGCCGCGATGCCTTTCGGGGCCACCCTGCGTACCCTGGTCCCGCCGCGGGCGGCGCCGCGGCCCGGCGCCTCGATCAGGTTGGCGGTCGACGCCTCTCGGGCGCAGGTCTTCGATGCCGAGACCGGGCGCGCGATCCACCACCCCGAGGCCTCCTAGGCCGAGAGCCGCTGTCGCGCGACGTCCGTGGTGCCCTCGGCCCGATCGCCCTGGACGAGGTCGGTCATCAGCTCGGCCACGGCCTGGCGCTTCGCGTCGTTCGTGATCGTGTCGCCCTCCAGCGCCTCGTGCGCGGTGGCCAGCCCGACGCTCGGTTCCAGGACGTCGGCACCGGCCACCGCGAGGATCCGGACGGCGGCCTCTCGGGCCCACTGCGCGCCTCGTGGGGAGCCGGTGGCGGCCAGGACGGCGGTGCGGGTGCCGGCGATGCCGGCCGAGGCGCGGGGCCGGGAGGCCCAGTCGATGGCGTTCTTGATCACACCAGAGGGTGCCCCGTTGTACTCCGGGGTCACGACCAGCAGAGCGTCCGCCTCGCGGACGGCGTTCCGCAGGTCGGTCACGACCCCGGGGGCCCCATCGCCGTCCAGGTCCTGGTCGTAGTGGGGAAGCTCGGCGAGACGGTCGAAGAACCGGACGTCGGTATCTGCCGGCAGTTCGGCGACGGCGGCCCGGGCCAGGCGGCGGTTGAGCGAGCCGGCACGCAGGCTGCCGACGAGAACCAGGACGGTCATCAGGTCTCCAAATAGTTGAGAGTTCAATTAAGTTCTACCCCCGGTCGAGCGATTGGTCAAGGGCTCGAGGCGCCGGTGGAGCTGCTCTGGAGCCTGTGGACCGAGCCCGAGCACTTCGCCACCTGGTACGGCCCGGCGGGAGCGGGCGTCACGGTGGTGCGAATGGACATGCGGGTGGGTGGTCCCCGCCTGGTGGGCCTGGAACTGCAGACGCCCAACGGCCCGATGCGGATGTGGTTCACGGGCGAGTACGTCGAGGTGGCCGCGAACCGGCGGCTGAGCTACACCGAGTCCGTCGCCGACGAGCATGGCGCCGTGCTCGCGCCCGAGGCGGCCGGCCTGCCGCCGGGGCACCCCGTCACCACCCGGGTCACCGTCACCTTCGACGACCTCGGCGGGTGCACCCGCACGGTGCTGACCCACGCCGGCGTTCCCGGCGACTCGCCCGGCGCGGTCGGCTGGACGATGGCCCTGGACACGCTGGCCGCGGAGGTCACGCGCCGGACCCGTCCCGGAGCAACGTCCGCCGGGTGAGACCCGCCAGCACGGCGGCCGTGACCGGCACGCCGACGGCGAGCGCCGTCCAACAGTCCCCGGCCCGCCCCTCGGCCGCCGCCCGGAACGCCAGGGCGACCCAGGTCGAGGGGAGCCAGCCGAGCGCGATCGGCCCGACCGTGGCGGCGGCGCCCGAGACGTACGCGAGTGCCAACGGGAGGTAGAGCGGCACCCCGAGCGCCTTGACCGCCAGCACGCCCTCCACCCGGCTGCCGGCGAACGCCGTCATGGTCAGCATGACCACCGGCGCGATCAGCGTCGCCAGCGCCAGCGCGGCCACCGCCGCCGGGGTGTGCCCGCCCAGGTCGACGAGCCCGGACAGCGGC
>CAYYCE010000670.1:0-2083 GCA_964469635.1 uncultured Kineosporiaceae bacterium | reverse complement strand
ACATACTCCTCCGGATCAGCCTCGCCCCGGCGCACCGGGTGGTCCGCCCAGGTGTGCGGCGGGACTCCGGCGGGCCACCACCACCACGACGACTCGGACCTGCCGCCACCCGGGCCGCCGGTCGGACTCACGCCGAGCCGCAGACCCGCGTCAGCAGGCCCACCGTGTGCTCGATCTGCTCACGGGTGTGCTCGCTGCTCAGGAAGAACCGAATCCGGGCCTCACCCTCGGGAACCGCCGGGTACAGAATCGGATTGGCGTTCACCCCCTCGTGGGCGAGCATGACGGACGCCGTCATGGCCGCCTCCGACGTCCCGAGCATCACCGGGACGATCGGGGTCCCGTCGGCCGGTCCGACATCGAAACCCACCTTGCGGACCCGCTCGAGGAACAGCGCCCCGTTGGCGGTGAGCCGGCGCAGCCGTTCCGGTTCGCTGCGCAGGATCTCGAGGGCGGTCAACGCCGCCGCCGACGTCGCGGGCGTGGGACCCGCCGCGTACAGGCTCATTCCGGGGGCGGTCATCCGGCAGGCCTGCACGAAGTCGTGGCTGCCCGCGACGAAGCCACCATGGCTCGCCAGAGCCTTCGAGAGCGTTCCCATCCAGATGTCGACGGCGTCGCTCGGGAGGTCGAAGTGCTCGCGCACGCCCATCCCGGTGTGGCCCAGGATGGCGAACGAGTGCGCCTCGTCGATCATGATCAGGCAGTCGTGCCGCCGGGCCACCTCGATGAGCTCGGGCAGCCGGACGATGTCACCGTCCATGCTGTAGACGCCCTCGAGGATCACCAGCACCTGCTCGAAGTGGGATCGGGTGCGCCGCAGGACGGCGTCCAGGGACTCGGGGTCGTTGTGCCGGAACTGCATCCGCCGGCAGTGGGCCCATTGCGTGCCCGCGACGATGCTGTTGTGCACCAGCGCATCGCACAGCGCCAGATCCTTCTCACCGAGCACGAACGAGATCACCGAGGCGTTGGTGAGGAACCCGCTGCCCACGGTGGTCGCATCCTCCACGCCGTAGCAGGAGGCGATCGCGGCCTCGAGCTGCTCGTGCAGCGCGATGTTCCCCGAGACGATCCGGGTGGCCCCGCTGGTCGTCCCGTACTCGTCGATCGCCGCCTTGGCCGCCTCGATCATCCGGGGGTGAGCGGCCAGGCCCAGGTAGTTGTAGCTGGAGTAGTTGATGAACTCCCGGCCGTGGAGGTGGATCGTGGCCCCGTTGAACCCGCTGTGCGACTGGTAGTAGGGATTCGGCGATCCGGACGGCGCGAGCGCGGCCGCCATGATGGCGTCCCGCTGCAGGGACTCCTGGACCTGCGGCAGGTCCTCCAGCCGGCGGCGGGTCCGAGCCCGACCCGCCGCCGTGGTCGACGCGGTCGGCGCGGCCGAGACCGACGGCGCGGCTGCCGCCGAGGCCGGTTCCGCCGCCGCCGTCCTGGCGAGCAGGGCACGCGCCACCGCTCGGGCGTCCTGCCCCGACGCGGCGCTCATCGGGCACCCGCCATGGCCTCGACGACCTCGCCGTCCCGCAGGTCCACCACCGGACCGGCCCCGGCCGCCGGGACCGGCCGCGCGCCGCCCATCTGGTCGACCAGCCTCCCGGCGAAGGCCGCGAGCCCGCCACCGCGGCTGAACTCCAGGGCCGAGATCTCCACGTCCAGCACGGTGTTGACCCTGGCCCCCAGTTCGACGGCCATGAGGGAGTCGAGGCCGAGGTCGGGCAACGGGGTCCGGACGTCGATCGTCTCCGCCGGGATGCCGAGGACGGTGGCCAGCTGTTCGGCCAGGATGTAGGTCACGACCTCGACCCGCTCGTCGAGGGGCATGGCGGCCAGTTCGGCACGCAGGGCGTTGGACGCCGAACCGTCGGCGCCCGAGGCGCGGACCTGTTCGGCGAACCGCGGCGTGGGCGCCGACGTGGGGTGCATCGTGGCCCACCGAGCCCAGTCGATGTCGCAGATCGAGGCCTGGGCGAGGTCCAGACCGAGCGTGACGTCGAGGTACTCGCAGGCCCGGTCCATGGCCATCGGCGCGAGCCCCAGCAGGGCCAGGTAGGTGGTGACCTCCTCGGAGGCCTCCGCCATG
>CAYYCE010000669.1:0-2097 GCA_964469635.1 uncultured Kineosporiaceae bacterium | reverse complement strand
GCATCTACGACATCCCGCGCGTGCTGCACCGCGAAGGACTGGACGCCTACGTGGTGCGGCGGCTCGACCTGCCGTTCCGGGACGTCGACTGGTCCGCGTGGGACAAGGTCACCGACGCGGTGCACCGGCCCAGCCACCAGGTGACCCTCGCCCTGGTCGGCAAGTACGTCGACCTGCCCGACGCCTACCTGTCGGTCACCGAGGCCCTGCGCGCCGGAGGGTTCGCCCGCGACGCCAGGGTCTCGATCCGCTGGGTGGCCTCGGACACCTGCGAGAGCCTCGAGGGCGCTCGGCGGATGCTGGAGGGCGTGGACGCGGTGTGCGTGCCCGGGGGTTTCGGGGTGCGCGGCATCGAGGGCAAGGTCGGGGCGCTGCGCTGGGCGCGTGACAACCAGATCCCGAGCCTGGGGCTCTGCCTCGGCCTGCAGTGCATGGTGATCGAGTTCGCCCGCTCGGTCGCCGGCCTGGACGGCGCGAGCAGCAGCGAGTTCGATCCGGACGCCCCGCACCCGGTGATCGCCACCATGGAGGAGCAGCGGCAGATCGTGGCCGGCGACGGAGACCTGGGCGGCACCATGCGTCTCGGCGCCTACCCGGCCGAGCTCGTGGCCGGATCGCTGGTCGCCGAGGCCTACGGCAGCACTCGAGTGGTCGAGCGGCACCGGCACCGCTACGAGGTCAACAACGCCTACCGGGGGCGATTGGAGGCCGCGGGGCTGGTGATCTCGGGGCAGTCACCGGACCGGGAGCTGGTCGAGTTCGTGGAGCTGCCGCGCGACGTCCACCCCTACTACGTGGCGACCCAGGCGCACCCGGAGTTCCGTTCGCGCCCGGACCGGGCTCACCCGCTGTTCGCGGGCCTGATCGGCGCGGCGCTGGACCGGCAGTCGGCCGGGCGTCTGCTGGACGTGGATGTCGACGTCACCGCCGGGCTATGACCTTCGACGGCCCCGACGGGCTGCGCGACGAGTTCGTCGACCGTCCGGTCCGACGGCACGAGACGGTGCATCGCGGCCTGGTGTGGGACGTCGTCCGCGACACCGTCGACCTGGGGGTCGGCGGCGTGGTCCGCCGGGAGTACATCGACCACCCGGGGGCGGTGTGCGTGCTCGCCCTCGACGAGACCGAGCGGGTGCTGCTGCTGCGTCAGTACCGCCACCCGGTGCGGATGGCGCTGTGGGAGCTGCCCGCCGGTCTGCTGGACGTCACGGGGGAGCCGCCGGTGGAGGCGGCCCGGCGCGAGCTGGCCGAGGAGACCGACCTGACGGCCGAGCGCTGGGACCTGCTGATCGACTGGTTCAACTCCCCCGGGGGGATGAACGAGGCGCTGCGCTGCTTCCTGGCCCGCGGCATCGGCGAGGTGCCCGCCGACCGGCGGCACTGGCGCACCGCCGAGGAGGCCGAGATGGTGCAGCGCTGGGTCCCGCTGGAGCAGGCCCGGGACGCGGTGCTGGCCGGCGCCCTGAACAACCCCAGCGCCGTGGTGGGGATCCTGGCCGCGTCCGCGTCCCGCGACGCCGGTTGGACGACGCTGCGGCCCGTCGAGTCGCCCTGGCCGGAGCACCCGGCCGCTCGGCGGTAGGGGCGGGACGACGTCGCGTTCGCGGGCGGGGACCGGAGGTCTGGGGAGCCGGGTTCCAGGAGTGATCCAGGAGTACGGTGCCTCGGCATAGCCCATGACCCTCTGGCCGGAAGGGGACTGCATCGTGACGAAGGTCGGAATTCCGCGCGAGGTCAAGAACAACGAGTATCGGGTGGCGATCACTCCGGCCGGGGTCCACGAACTGCGCGGCCACGGACACCGGGTCTATGTCGAGCTGGGGGCCGGGATCGGGTCCTCGATCACGACGTACCGCTCGCCGCCCGTCTTCGCGACGAGCTCGACCCGGACGACCTCCCCGATCCGGAGCGACTTCACCTCCGGCTCCCGGAGGACCTCACGCCACGAGCACTCGCTCCGAATCCGGGAATCCGAGAGTAGACATCCGGTTGAGGACGAGACATCTCACCCGTGCTTCGACTTGTTGGCGGCCCAGGGACCGAGCCGAGAGCTTCACGCCGACCGTGGCCGGCGCGGGACCAACCGTCACGCCCGGC
>CAYYCE010000668.1:0-2097 GCA_964469635.1 uncultured Kineosporiaceae bacterium | reverse complement strand
TCTCCCGGAAGCGCGCCGCGGCGGGGCCCTCCCAGTACGTGTTGCCCAGCTGCGAACGGATCGTCGACAGGACGTCGGCGACCATGCTTCCCTCGCGATCGAAGGTCGACTTGAGCGAAGCGAGCTGATCGAGCTCTCCACCGATGAGTGGCATCGTCGTGCCCCTTTCCCCGCGCCGGGCGGCTCCGTCCAGGCTAGCGCCCGGCCATCTCGTCGTGGAGTGGCTCGCCAAGGCCGCCCGGCTCGGCGAGCGAAGCGAGCGAGGCGAGCAGCCCGGCCCCGCCGATCGGAACGAGTCGCAGCGGCCTGGCCGGATCGGAGGCGTCTCGCTCCGCGCCGACGCTCATCGCGAGCGGGGTGGCCACGACGGGGACCTCCCACGCGCCGTCCGGCCCGGCGACCCACGCCACCTCTAGCCCCCCACCACGCCCGCCTGCGGCCCGGATGGCGACCCGCAGCGCGCCACGCCGTGCGGTGACTGCTGCCACGAGCGAGCCGAGTGCGTCACGGTCACCGTCGTCGAGCCCGTCCTCGAGCTCACTGCGCGCGCGCACCACGGTGGTCGCCGCCAACGCCCGCACGAGAGCCGCACCGCCGATCGTCACGGTGCGCTCGGCGGGGCCGATCTCGTCGGTCAGTCCCGTCGCGACTGCCACCCGGCTCAGCAGGCTCCCGCTCGAGAAGGGCGTCAGCAGCAGCCCGTCCGGGAGTCTCCCGGCCGCCACGCCGGCCGATCCTGTGGCCGACAGCCGGTGCGGATGGGCTGCCCAACCGCCGTCCGCGGCGCCCAGGTACACGTCGACGACGACCGCCGGCCGACACACGATCTCGACCAGCCGGGCGACGGTGACCGCGACCTCGACCTGGCCTCCGCGGGTGATCACCACACCACGTCGCCGCAGAGAGTCGAGCGCCTCGGCGAGCCGAGCGGCACGGGCCTGCGCCGTGAGCCGATCGAGGGTGGACGGGCCCAGGTCCGGCAGCAGCTCGCCGAGGACGTCGGCGAGCACGACAAGCTCTGCGTCGGTGAACGAGATCGACAGCTCCATGTCGCTCCCCCGCAGTCCGGCTCCGGTGCCTCGGCCATGCTAGCCCCGGTGTGAGCGAAGGCCCACGAGCGCGGCCCTGATCGCTAGACCTGCAGATCAGGGGTCGGATCGGGGTCCTCCCCGATGTGCCCGGCCGGCTCGTGCGGGATCGTCGAGTGGTGCCGGACGGACCGGCGCGACGAGAGGAACGAGACGTCATGATCCACGACCAGATGGCCCAGCAGGGCCTGATCCGCCCCGAGCAGGGCCGCGTCCTGGCCGGCGTGTGCGCCGGGCTCGGCAGGCGATTCGGTCTGGACCCGTGGGCGGCCCGCCTGCTGTTCATCCTGATCCTCATGATCATCCCGGGCAGCCAGATCCTGGTCTACCCGATCCTGTGGATCCTGATGCCGTCGGAGCGCTCGACCTGGGCGCCGCAGCCGTGGCAGCAGCAGTACCAGCCTGCCGACCCGACCCCCCAGGCCTAGGACCCCGCCCGCGTCCGGCTCAGCGCTGGGCGCGGGCGCTGGCGTACAGGCACACCGCGGCGGCGGTGGCCAGGTTGAGGGACTCCGCGGCACCGCGCAACGGGATGCGCACGGCAGCATCGGCCTGAGCCAGGTCCGCCGAAGGCAGGCCCCACGCCTCGTTGCCGAACAGCCAGGCCGTGGGCGCCCTCAGGTCGATCCCGTCGGGCGCCTGGGAGGCGGACGCAGCGTCCAGCAGGTCGTCCAGGTCGTGCTCACCGGAACCGTCCGCGGCCAGCACCTGCAGACCGGCGCCCCGAAGCCGGACGAGCGCTTCGGGCAGGTGCCCGACACGGATCACCGGCAGGTGGAACAGGGAGCCGGCCGTCGCGCGCACCACCTTGGGGTTGAACACGTCGACCGCGGGCCCGGCGAGGACCACCGCCGAGGCCCCGGAGGCGTCGGCCGCGCGAATCACCGTTCCGGCGTTGCCAGGGTCGCGGACCATCACGAGCACGGCCACGAGGCGTGGCTTGCCGAGCTGGTCGAGGCTGTGTGCCCAGGTGTCGGCGACCGCGAGGATCCCCTGAGCGTCGCGGGAC
>CAYYCE010000667.1:0-2115 GCA_964469635.1 uncultured Kineosporiaceae bacterium | reverse complement strand
ATCTGAAGATGACCGGGCCACGGCCTTCAATGTCGGCTTGGTGAATCACACGTGTTCGTCCGTTCTCACGCAGGAAACAACCCTATCGTACGGCATCAATGGTCGGGAATAGCTGGATAACCATGGAGATTCTTATCGTAACCCTGTTTGGTGCGGCGACTTGCCTTCACTACGCAGGCCACCCGACCGTTCCGGGTTGGCTACAGGTCGTCCTCGCGGCCGTATTCGTAGCGGTCGTCATAGGTCTTCTTCTTGACCTGTCTGACGGTCCAATGTTCGCACTGTTGGGTGCAGTAGTGCTAACCATGCTCTTGACTGGCTCCTACGGACGAAACGCCGAAAGTGCGCCGCTTGTCCCCCTGGTGGACCGGCTCTTCAGAAGGGCACGCTGAGGTCCAGATATGGGTCTATACAGCGACCGTAGTTCAGTCCCTACACCGTTTGAGCGATAGCCCCATCTGGCTGGAATGGTCGGCACTCGTCGTGGTCGCACTGGCGGTGATGGTGATCGCACTGACGCGGCTGCCACGGCTTATCCGGGATGCCAAGTCGTCCCGCTGAGCCGTGGAGGCCTGTCGGGCGCCTAGAATCCGACCATGAGTTGGCGCGTCGACCTTTGGGGGCTCATCCGAAACGAGGGTGTAGGCGTGGTCTGAAGCCGCCGGTCTCGAGCAGTGATCTGGCGACGTAGTTCGTCAGGTTGCGGAAGCCGAGGGCGGAGCCGCGGAGGTGCTCGAGGCGCCCGTTGAGCGCTTCGGTGGGTCCGTTGCTGGTGCCGGGCCGGTCGAAGTAGGCCAGGACGTCGCCGGCTCGCTGGTTCAGGGTCCGGCCGAGCCTGCGCAGCTCGGTCAGCGCGGCGGGGACGCCCTGACGCAGGCAGGCGATCAGCGCTGCCATCGCCTCGCGGGCTCGCCCACGGTCGGGGTCGCGGTAGGCGGCGATCATCCGCTGGTAGACGCCCCAGGTCGCCTCGACCTCGACGTGCCCGGGGTCGGCGAACAAGATCATGAGCCGTTCGCGATGCCGGTCGGTGAGCAGGTCCTCGCCGGTGTGCAGGGTCCGCCTGGCCCGGTACAGCGGGTCGCCGGCGAGGCCGCGGTGGCCGTGGAGCTCCTGCTGGACCCGGCGTCGGCACCGGTCCACCGCCTCCCCGGCCAGGCGCACGACGTGGAACGGGTCCATCACCGCGACCGCGTCGGGCAGCTCCTCGGCGGCGGCGGTCTTGAACCCGGTGAACCCGTCCATCGCCACGACCTCCACCAGGTCGCGCCACGCCGCGGGACGGGCGGCCAGCCAGGCCTTGAACGCGGCCTTGGAGCGGCCGGGCACCATGTCCAGCAGCCGGGCCGGGCCGGTGCCGTCGCGGATCGGGGTCAGGTCGATGACCACGGTGACGTACTTGTCGCCGTGGCCGGTGTGTCGCCACACGTGTTCGTCGACCCCGACCACGGCGACCCCCTCGAACCGGCCCGCGTCCTCGATCAGGACCCGGCGCCCCTCAGCCAGGACCGCGTCGTTGGCGGTGTCCCACGCGACCGCGAGCCCCTCGGCGACCCGGGCCACGCTCAGGTGCTGGACCACCAGCGCCCGCAGCGCCCACGACAGCCCGGCCCGGGAGATCTTCGCCCGCGGCGGCGCTGCCCTGGTGGTGTCCTGCCGCCACACGTGCCCACACCCCGAGCACCGGTACCGGCGCACCGTGACCAGCAGCGTCGTCGGGCGCCACCCGAACGGCTCATGCGCCAGCCGCCGGCGCACGGTGTCCCGCGACACGCCCTGCTCCCCGCAGCGATGGCACCAGTCATCAGGTTCGAGGACCCGGCAGGCCAGGACGGCCCGGCCCGGCTCCAGCCGCTGGCCGGTCACCTCCAGGCCGAGCTCGTCCACACCGGTGAACGTCGTCAGGTCAGGGGTCGCGAAGGTAGCGTCAGACACGTCGAGGTCTTCCGGATGAGGCGTGTAGGAACCTTCATCCTCGGGAGGCCTCGACCTCTATCCCGGCACCGACGCGCCCCCCATCACGAGGGGCCTACACCCCGGATTGGGATGAGCCCCTTAACCGGCTCTTCGGATCTAGGCGTGGGGTCGTGTCTTCTTCTTGGGGGGTCGGCGGGG
>CAYYCE010000666.1:0-2121 GCA_964469635.1 uncultured Kineosporiaceae bacterium | reverse complement strand
CGACGTCGCTGACCGACCAGGTCGGCGTCGCCGACCTGGTCGCATTCGGGGTCAACGTCGCGCTCGCGGCAATGTGCGTCGTGCTGCTGGTTCGTCGGTCGCATGCTTCCTAGTCGCGCCATCCGCTCATCGGCTACATGACCGTGCGTCTGAGTCGCGCTCACGGACCTCTCACGACCCGCCAGCGCTGGCCAAGGCGCAACCTGTTGCCGGCCATCTCCTCGCGTCCGAGCGCGTCGTCTCCGGTGCTGAGCTCTCGCCTCTCCGAACCGCATCGACGCCGCGCCACGACCGTCCCGCACTCGACCCGTCCGACGCCGCTCCACCGACGCTCCACCGACGCCCGTCCGCGTCGTCCCCCAGACGGCGTCACCGACTCTCGACGCGGCCGATTCGGCCCGATTCACTGACCCACACACCTCGTGCACTCCCGGTTCGCGAGTTTCGTCGGTAACGAGGCCGCAGTGCTGGACCGACGCATCGCGTCGTCCCCGTGCGCCGGGGTGAGCGTGCCGAAGCCCCGCAAGGCGAAGGTGGAGCCGATCAGCACCGAGACGGTCCGCGCCATCGCCTCCGCGGTCCCGGATCGGTACCGCGCGCCGGTGACGCTCGCGGCCGGCACGCCCGGCGTCACGTTCCACTCGCTGCGGCACTACTACGCGAGCCTGCTGATCCGTCACGGCGAGAGCGTGACGATCGTCCAGGACCGCCTGGGGCACGCCAGCGCGGTCGAGACGCTGGACACCTACAGCCACCTGTGGCCCGACTCGGACGAGCGCACCCGGGAGGCGGTCGACGCCGTCCTCGGGTCCACCCCAGAGCCCGTGACCGAAGCTGCTGCGGACTCCCTGCGGACCGCGGAGGGTGCGGCGCCAGCGTTATCGCAGGTCAGCCCCCTGAGGGCGGATGAGTCGGCCGATACGCCGGGTTCTGTCCCTGCGCGCGGTTACCCCCGCACAGGTGGCGGCCATCCCTCTACGACGTACGTTGCCGCACGCCTCCAGCGACCTACCCGGGAGCTCGGGCGAGCAGCCCTCGAACGCTCCCTGTCTGGTCTTGCTCCGGGTGGGGTTTGCCTAGCCGCACCGGTCACCCGGTGCGCTGGTGGTCTCTTGCACCACCGTTTCACCCTTGCTCCGGCGGCCGAGGCCTCCGGGGCGGTCTGTTCTCTGTGGCACTTTCCCGCGGGTCACCCCGGGTGGGTGTTACCCACCACCCTGCTCTGCGGAGCCCGGACGTTCCTCGGCGGGAGCAAGCTCCCGACGCGACCGCCTGGCCGACTCATCCGCGTCCCTCAGGGTAGCCGGTCGCCGGTCCGGACCTGTGCCTCACACGTCGGACGGGATCCCCAGGCACACCAGCTCGCGGTCTCCGTCCGCCCACAGCCGCACGATGGTCAGCGACGCGGCAGGCACGCGCAGCGCACCCCACCGCGTGGACGGCAGGTCGAACAGCCTGCCCACGGCCGCCCGGATCGCCATCACGTGGGACACCACCACCACCGAGTGGCCGAGGTTGTCCGCCGCGAGCTCACCGAGCAGGTCCGAGACCCGCTCGCCGACATCGTGCAGGGATTCCCCGCCCGGCGCCCGCAGGGACGGGTCGGCATGCCAGCGCTCGAACCGTCCCGCCTCCGCGTCGTCCACCTGAGCGGCAGTGAGCCCCTCCCAGGTGCCGAAGTCGCACTCGCGGGCTCGCTCGTCGACCCGGACGTTCGCGCCGAGCCGTCGTCCGATCGCCGCGGCGGTCTCCCGCGTGCGCACCATCGGCGAGCAGACGATCGCGTCCGGGTGCGGCAGGTCCACCCAGTCGCGGCGCCCGATCCGGAAGACCAGGTCGGCGGCCCGGGCGGCCTGCACCCGACCGGCCGCGCTGAGCGAGGGGCCCGGCACGCCGGAGCCGGACAGGCTGCGGGCCGTGGTCGCCGCGGTCTCACCGTGCCGCACCAGGACGACGGTCGCCGGGTCGGCGTCGTCGAACCGCATCACGGACCCTGACGGGCGCCGCTCACGCAGCCCCGCGCTCTCCCCCGGCGGCGCCGGCTCGGTCACCTGGCGGCCCCACGCACCAGGATCCGGCCGCACTCCTCGCACCTGACGACCTGCTCGGGCGGGGCCGCGA
>CAYYCE010000665.1:0-2130 GCA_964469635.1 uncultured Kineosporiaceae bacterium | reverse complement strand
CGCGCCGAGGACCTGGCCGCCGACCCTCGGGTCGAGCAACTCCTGGTAACCAACAGGACCGCCCGACGGGCCGCCGACCTGGCCGGCCGGCTCGGGGCGACGGCGGTGCCGTGGGCCGACCTCGCCGCCACCGAGGCCGACGCCTACGTGATGGCGCTGGCCACCGCCTCGCACGCCGAGATCCTCCTCGAGGTGCTGGCCACCGGCCGGCCGGTGCTCTGCGAGAAACCGATCGGGCTCACCCTGACCGAGACCCAGCAGGTGATCGACCGTGCCGCCCGGACCGGCAGCGCGATTCAGATCGGGTTCCAACGCCGGTTCGACGCCGGTCTGCGCGCCGTCCACGACCGGGTGCACGACGGTCGGCTGGGCACCCTGTACTCGGTCCGCATGATGTCCCACGACCACCAGCCCAGCGACGCGGCCTTCATCGCCGCCAGCGGTGGGATCTTCCGTGATCTCCACGTGCACGACCTCGACCTGCTCGCCTGGCTCACCGGTTCTCCCGTGACCACCGTCTACGCCACCGCCACCGTGCGCGAGCACGTCCGGTACGCCCGGGCGGGCGATGCCGACGTCAGCCTGATCCACGCGGTCACCGAGTCCGGGGTACAGGCCAGCATCCACGGCGCCCGACACGACCCCCGCGGCCACGACGTTCGGGTCGAGGCGTTCGGCTCCCGGGACTCGGTCGCGGCCGGGCTGACCGAGCGCACCCCGCTGCTCCCGTTGGACGGACCTCCCCCCGGGCACCCGCCCGCCCAGCCCTACACCGGCTTCGTCGACCGGTTCCGCGAGGCCTTCCGCACCGAGACGTCGGCCTTCCTCGATCTGGTCGGCGGAGCACCGAATCCCTGCCCCCCCACCAGCGCCCTCGACAGCCTGCGCGCCGCGATCGCCTGCGAGCTCTCGCTGAGGCGCGCCGAGCCGGTCCGGGTCGACGAGATCGTCACCGAGGATCACTGACCGATGTCGAAGCGACCGACGATCCACGACGTCGCCGCCCGCGCCGGGGTGTCCAAGTCCCTGGTCTCGCTGGCGATGCGCGACTCCCCCGCCGTCGCACAGGCCAGCCGCGAGGCGATCCTGGCCGCCGCCGCGGACCTGGGCTACCGACCCAACGCGGCCGCCCGCAGTCTCGCCGCCCGCGCCAGCCGCACCGTGGGCGTGCTGGTCCTCGACCTGCACAACCCCGTGTTCGCCGAGATCCTCGACGGGGTCCTTGCAGGGGTACGTGCCCGCGGGTACAGCACGATGGTGGTGACCGGCGGCGCCGACCCCGCGCTGGAGGTGTCGGAGATCGACAAGCTGCTCGAGTTCCAGGCCGAGGGGCTCGTCCTGGTCTCGCACCGACTGACCCCGCGAACTCTCCGCGCGATCGCCGCCGAGACCCCGGTCACGGTGGTGACACGACGCGACATCACCGGTCCGGGGATCGACACCGTGTGCAACGACGACCGGCTCGGCGCGCAGTCGGCGGTGGATCACCTGATCAGCCTGGGCCACCGCCGCATCGCCCACATCAGCGGCGGCGACGACCCGGTCGCCCTCGAACGGGAGCAGGGCTACCGGGAAGCGATGCTGGCGGCCGGGCTCGCCGAGGCGATCCAGGTGGTTGCGGGCCGGCTGGACGACGCCGGCGGTCATGCCGCCGCCTCCGCGGCTCTGACCGGCCCGCACCCGCCGACCGCGCTGTTCGTGGCCAATGACTTCGCGGCGATCGGGGCCATGGCGGCCGTGGTGGACGCCGGGCTCGCCGTCCCGGACGACGTCTCGGTGGTCGGCTACGACGGCACCAGCCTGGGCGCCCTGCGCTCCATCTCCTTGACCTCGGTCGCGCAGCCGCTCACCGAGATGGGGCGCCTGGCCGCCGACCGGTTGTTCGCCCGGATCCAGGGCCGCCGCGGCCGGGCCCGCCACCTCACCGTGGACGCCCGGCTCGTCGTCCGTGGGAGTACCGGACCTGTGGTGCCCGCCCGCGCCCTCCCCCCGGCGCCCCGATGAGGACGCCGTGGCCGACGGCGTCCTCATCGGGGCGATCTCGGATCTGGACTCCCGGACATGGCTAGGGTGCCGCTGTGCCGCACGCGTTGGTCCTCGGGCTGCTCGCCGGCCTCGGGATCGCCCTGC
>CAYYCE010000664.1:0-2137 GCA_964469635.1 uncultured Kineosporiaceae bacterium | reverse complement strand
CCGCACCGCCATACCCAGCAGAGTGGACTTGCCGACGCCGGATCCGGCCATGATGCCGACGCGCTGCCCCGCCCCGACGGGGATCAAGGTATCGACGGCGCGGACCCCGGTGGCCAGGGGGACGTCGACCCGCCTGCGGTGCAACGGGTTCGGCGCGGCCGCCTCGAGAGCGACCGGTTCGACGTCGGCCAACGGGCCGCCGCCGTCCATGGGCCGGCCGAGGGCGTCCACGATCCGGCCCAGCAGCCCGAAGCCGGCCGGCACGCTCGCCGGCCCCCCGGTGGCCATCACGGGCAGTCCCGCGGCGATCCCGGCGGTCGCGCCCAGTGGCATGCAGGTGGCCCCGCCCCGGTGGACGGCCACCACCTGGGCCGGAAGCGGCGTGCCGCCGTCCGGTGCCTGGGGCCCGTCGTCCTCGCCGAACACGTACAGCAGCTCGCCCATGGCGGCGTCGATCCCCTCGACCCGGATGCCCAGGCCAACCGCGTTCGAGACCACGCCGTACACCTGCGGCGCGGCGGCGGCCGCCGCCGCGCTCAACCGGGAGGCGACGGCCGCCGTGATCGCGGCCAACGCCTCGGCGACGGTGGTCGATCCTGCCGGGAGCGTGGTGGCAGTCATGCCCGCAACACCTCCTCGGCCGCGGCGATCGCCGACGGGAGCGAGGTCCGCAGCCGGGTGGCTGGTCCGGCCGCCATCACCTGGCCCGGGTCGAGGCCGGCGTCGGCGACCAGGCGGACGCCGTCCGGCAGCTCCTGGCCCAGCACCCGATTCACCACGGCGAGCTCGGTGGGGTGCAGCCGAAGGGTCACCCCGCCGTCCGGTCCGATGGCGCGCAGCGCGGTGCGCACCGATTCGACCACGGGCGCCGGCAGGGAGCTCAGCTCGCGTCCGAGGACGCCGCGCGCCAGGGTCAGCACGCCGTCGGCGATCACGTCGGCCAGCTCCTCCCACGCCGGCGCCATCACCGTGTCGACCTGCTGCGCGGCCCGCGTCAGCGAGGCCAGCACCTGGATCACCTGGGCGGCCTGCTCGGCACGCCGGGTCACCTCCTCCTGCTCGCGGGCCTGTGCCCGGGTCGCCTCGGCCTCGGCCGCCGCCCGCCGGCCCTGCGCCCAGCCGGCCGCGTAGCCCTGGGCCTGCCCGGCCGTACGGCCCTCCTCGACGGCCTGCTGGACGCGGCGTTCGGTCTCCGCGTCCGCGATCCCACCACCGGGCATGATCGAGGTCAGCGGCCGGTCGAAACGGGCCGTGCGGACCGTGGAGCGCACCGTCGGGCCGCCGCCACGGGCCGCGGGCTCACTCGACGAGGGCTTCATCGTTGCCCCGCATGATGACGATCTGACCGGACTGCTCCAGGGCCCGGATCTCGGTGACGACCTTGGCCTGCGCCTCCTCGACCTCCGACAGCCGCTTCGGGCCGAGCAGCTCGATCTCCTCGGCCAGGTTCTCGGCCGCCCGGGTGGACAGGTTGCGCATGATCTTCTCGCGGACCGCGGTGCTGGTTCCCTTGAGCGCCAGCGCCAGGACGGTGCTCTCGATGTTGCGCAACACCAGCTGGATCGCCTTGTCGTCCAGCGTGATGATGTCCTCGAAGATGAACATCTGGGCCCGGACCTGTTCGGCCAGTTCGGGACTCAGCGACTCCAGCCCTTCGAGGATCATGCGCTCGGTGCCCCGGTCGGCCCGGTTGATGATCGCCACCAACGGGCCGACACCGCCGACCGAGGACAGCTCCTGCGGGCCGATGACGGTGGACATCCGGCGGTCGAGCTCGCGTTCGATCAGCCGGATGACGTCCGGTGAAGCCCGCTCCATCAGGGCGATCCGGTGAGCGATGTCGGCCTGCACCTTCTGCTCGAAACCGGAGAGCACCAGGGCGGACTGCTGCGGCGAGAGGTGGGCGAGCACCAGGGCGATGGTCTGCGGGTGCTCGTCCCCGAGGAAGGTGATGAGCTGGCGTGCATCGGCCTTGCGCATCGACTCGAACGGCATCTCGGCGAGGGTGGCGCCCAGCCGCTCCATGATCTCGTCGGCGCGGTCGGTCCCCAGGGACTCCGACAGCAACGACTTGGCCAGGTCCAGACCGCCGCGACCGGCCACCTCGACGGAGTTCAGCGTGCCGTGGGCCTCGGTG
>CAYYCE010000663.1:0-2141 GCA_964469635.1 uncultured Kineosporiaceae bacterium | reverse complement strand
ACGCCCGAGGCCTCCGCGACCGGCGCGCCGTCCGGGACCGGCGGGCTGTCCGGGCCATACGCCTCGCTGTTCGCTGCCGCCGGGCGCAGGTACGGGGTGGACCCGGCGTTGCTCAGCGCGGTCGCCAAGGCCGAGAGCGCCTACAACCCCCGCGCGGTGAGCCCGGCCGGCGCCCAGGGGTTGATGCAACTGATGCCGGGCACCGCCCGCTCCCTCGGGGTGTCCGATCCGTTCGAACCGAGCCAGGCCGTGGACGGCGCGGCCCGGCTGCTCGCCGACCTGCTCGACGACTTCGGCGGCCGGGTCGACCTCGCCCTGGCCGGGTACAACGCCGGGCCCGGCGCCGTGCACAGGTACGGCGGGGTCCCGCCGTACACCGAGACCCAGAACTACGTCCGCCGCGTGCAGCAGTACCGGGAGGCCCTGGCATGACCGTCACCCCCAGCAGCACCTCGACCGCCTCCGCGGGCGGGCCCGCCGCCGGCCCGCGGATCACCCCGGACGACCGGACGGCGCCGCTCGCGGCGCACGCCTTCGTCGAGGCGTTCGGCACCGCCCTGGCCCTCGCCGCGCGGGGCGCCTTCGGTGCCGCGGGACAGGACGCACTGGCCGAACTCGGCGCCGCCCGCGAGGAACCGGCCGCCCGTGGGCGGGAGCGGCGCCGTTCGGCCCGACGGCCGGATGAACCGCCGCGACGGCACCCGGAGGAGGCGGTCGCCGCGGCCGGTGTCCTCGCCGCCGCTCTGCCGGCGTTGCCGAAATCGGCCCCGGGCACGCCGTCCGCACCCGCTCCCCGCACCCGCGAGGCCGCTGCCACCCCCCCTTCCCGGACGGACCGCGGGACAGCGAGGACCCCGGAGCACGGCGCCGCGGATCAGACCCCCGTGCGACCGGCCGCCGCGGGGACCACCGACGTCCGTCCCGAGGAGGGGACGGACGCCGAGGCGGCCGCGCCGGGGCGGGACGGTGGTGCGAAGGTCGGCGTCCGGCCGGGTACCGCCGCGGAACCGGTGGGCATACCGTCCCCGGCCACCGCGACGCCCACGGACGTGGCGCGGCTGATCGACCGGGCACGTGCGGCCGCCGGCGGCGGGACCACCGACGCCGGACCGTCGGGGGAGGGAGCGGGCCCGCAGGCCCAAGCCCCGGGCGGTCTCACCGGTGGGACCGGCACCGCTTCGGCCGCGGCGCCGGCCGCTCCGGTCGAGGCGTCCGCCGGAACGCCGGATGCCCTGTCCGCCAACGCATCCGGAGGCACGTCCGCCGCCACCTCCGCCGCCACCTCCGACACGAGGGCCGCCACCGGGTCGGCTCGGCACGACCAGGGCCAGACAGTCCAGACCGTCCAGGCCCAGACCGCGCAGACCCAGAACACGCCGAGCCAGACCGCGCAGAGCCAGGCCACACCGAATCAGACCGTCCAGGCCCAGACCGTCCAGGCCCCGACCGCGCAGACCCAGACCGTTCCGGCCCCGACCGCGCAGGCCCAGACCGCGCAGAGCCAGAACACGCCGAGCCAGACCGTCCAGGCCCAGACCACCTCGGTCACAGGGGCGGAGCGCACCGCCCCTGGACAGGCCGCAACCGGCCAGGGGACCGCCACCGCCGGCGGGATGCCGACGGCTCCCCTCCAACCAAGCGGCAACGGCAGCGGCGCGAGCACCGGCAGCGGCGCGGGCACCGGCAGCGGCGCGGGCAGCGGCGGCGGCAGCGGTGGAGCGGGCGGGGCCCGAACAGATGCCACGGCAATCGGTTCCACGTCCGCCACGGGTGACGCCGGCGCGGGGACGGGGATCGACGCCTCGGCCGCAGCCGGCGGCTCCGGTCCGGCGCCGGTGGGCAGCGTGGCCTCCTCCGCACCGTCGCCGGTCGCGGGCCCCATGCCCACGGCCCGGGCCGGGGAACGGCCGGCCCCGGCGTCGCCCACACCCCAGCAACTGGTCTCCCAGGTGACCCGGCACCTCTCGGGTCTGCGCACGCTGGGGGACGGGACGCACCGGACCGTGATGCACCTGACGCCCGAGCATCTGGGCGATCTGACCGTCACCGTGGACGTCCGGGGCACCCACGTGCAGCTCGCCATGGCGGGCGACTCGTCGGCCATCTCCACGCTGCGGGACGGCCTCGGTCAGCTGCGCGAC
>CAYYCE010000662.1:0-2141 GCA_964469635.1 uncultured Kineosporiaceae bacterium | reverse complement strand
GCAGACCCTGGCGCGGCTGCACGGCGTGGACACCGACCCGGTGGCCGTCGAGCTGTGCGCGGCGGCCCTGACCGCCCGGGTCCGGCAGCTCGGGGCGACCGGTCCCGGTCCGCGGCTGCGATGCGGGGACGCCCTGCTCGGACCCGCACCGCGCACCGCCGCCGGTGGCGATGGGTCCGGTGTCGATGGGGCCGGCGGTTCAGCGAACCTGGTGTGGCACACCGAGTTCCCCGACGTACTGGGCGTCCGGGGAAGGGCACCCGAACCCGTCACCGGCTGGTGCGGCGGATTCGACGTGGTGGTGGCGAACCCGCCCTGGGAGCGGTTGAAGGTGTTCCGCCGCGAGGGGGTCGACGCGGCAGCCGGTCGGCTGCGGCGCCATCGGGCCGATTCGTCGCGCACCGTGCGGACCGCCGGCCGGCACCCGCTGACCGGCCGCGGCGAGGTCAACGCCTACCTGCCGTTCGTGGAGACCTGTTGGCGGCTGTTGGCCCCCCGGGGCCGGGCCGCGATCCTGATCCCGGCGGGGATCGCCGCCGACCGCTCGGCCGCGGCGCTGATGCGGGCGCTGCTGGACGCGGGGGTCCTGGAGTCGCTGCACCTGTTCGCCACCGACAGGGCGGTCTTCGACGGGGTCTCGCCCCGGATGGGGGTCGCCATGCTCACCCTGCGAGGGGGCTCGCATCCGGACGCCGTCCCGGTGGACGCGCCGCCCGCCGAGGTCGCGGTCGGGGTCGGGGTCGACGGTGCCGTGGACCCCGCCGCCACCTGGCGCCTGGACGCCGGGCTGCCGCGGCTGGTCAACCCGAACACCGCCACGGTGCCGCTGTGCTCCTCCGAACGTGACGCCGTCCTGCTCGCCGCCGCCCACCGGCGTTGGCCCGTGCTGATCCGCCGCGCCGGCCCCGGCGAGGATCTGGACGAGGAGCGGGACGAGGATGCCGGCGAGGACTCTGCGGGGTCGTCGCGGAACCCGTGGCGGCTGCGGTTGGTGACCCCACTGCACATGACGCGAGACGCGGTGCACTTCCACTCCGGGCCCGGCGCCGACCGGCTGCCGCTGTGGGAGGCCAAGCACGCGGGCCTGCTCGACCATCGGGGCGGCGCCCGGGCGCGGTTCCGGTACTGGGTGGACGCCGATCTGGTCCGTCGGCGGTTCGCCGGGCTCGCCGAGCGCGGTTGGCTCGCGGGCTACCGCAACGTCACGACGACCGACTCGGTGCGTACGCTGCTGCCGAGCCCCATCCCCGTCGCCGGCGTGGGCAACTCCTTCCCCCTGCTCGACGCGCCGCGCCTGCCGCTGCTGCTGACCGCGCTGGCCAGCCTGCCGGTCGACTACCTGGTGCGGCAGAAGCACGCCGGGGCGAACCTCAACTTCTTCAAGCTGGAGCAGGCCGCCGTCCCCCCGCCGACGGTCTACGACGAGTGCGCCCCCTGGCAGCCGGACCTCACCCTGCAGCGGTGGCTGCTGCGTCGGTTCGCGGCCGCCGTCCGCTGGGACGAGCGACTCGCGCCCTTGGCGGCCGAACTGTCCGGGCTCGGGGTGGACGCCGCCCACGCCGCCGCGGAGCTGTCCCGCGAGCGGGCGCTCGCCGAGATCGACGCGGCGCACGCCGTCCTGCTCGGCTGGTCTCGGCAGGACCTGGAGCACGTGCTCTCCACCTTCGCCGCGCTGCGCTCCCGGGAGCTGCGGGCCCACGGCCGCTACCTCACCGCCGAGCGGGTGCTCGCGGCCTACGACCGTCTGGCCGGCTGACCCTCCCCACCCCCTTCGATGGGCACGACGTCACGCCGTGCCCGCCAGACGGGTGCAACGTCACACCCTGCCCGCCGGGGTCGGTGGTCGGGGGTCACGCCCGGGGATCATCGGTGACGCGCTGGCGCTGCTCTCGGACGGCGGTGGCGATGCCGTTGCCCAGCAACAGCACTCCCGCGCCGATGAGGACGGCGAGTGCCACGGCGCGCGGCGGTACGTCGACCGAGCCCCAGGTGCTCAGCAGCACGCTGGCGCTGACGGCCAGCGCGATGAGTCCCAGGACCACGGTGCGCATCCGCAGCCGATAGCGGGGTTCGGAAGTGTTCACGGGGTGGCTCCCGTCGGGCTCGGGGTGGGTGAGGACGAGGTAGCGGGCACCGTGTCG
>CAYYCE010000661.1:1387-2144 GCA_964469635.1 uncultured Kineosporiaceae bacterium | reverse complement strand
GCCGCTCGGGCAGGCGCCCCGGGTCACCGGGCGCGCCGTGCCGCCGCGCGAGCTCGCGTCGGGGGTTCCGGCCGATATGGACACGCTCTGCGTCGCCACCCTCGGCTCGGACGACGACGGTCCGCGCACCCCGGGTGAGCTCGTCGATCAGCTGTCCCCGTGGGCGGCGAGCTCTCCGCTGGTCCAGCCCGGTGAGCTCGAGATGACCGCTCCTCGGAGACCGGCGGAGGACCGCAACGGCGACGTCGAGCACACCGACACCGCGCACACCGACGCCGACGCCGCGCCGAGGACCACGCCCATGGAGCTGCCGGCCGGCGTGGGGGCCGCCGATCCTCCCACCCGCCCGACGCCCGCTCTGTCCGCTCTGTCCGAGCCCGCCCCTCTGTCCGCGCTGTCCGAGCCCGCCGTCCAGTCGGCGGGCGTCCGCGATGTCCCCGAGGCCCAGCCGCTGCCGGACGACCAGCCGACCGACCGGACGACCGAACGATCGCCGTCCCACTCGTCCCTGGTGCAGGGCCCGGCCTTCCCGGTGCCGGGCAACCAGTCGCTGCGCGCTCGCAGCAACGACCCGGACCGGTCGGGGCACGGCTGGCCCACGCCGGCCGCCGCCCGCACCTCGGTGGTCACGCCGCCGGGTGCGCCGCGGCGACCGGACAACGGGCAGGGCCTGGCCAACGAACTCCTGGGGGATTCGGGGGGCCCCGGCGTCCGGCGGCTCGCCGCGGCTCCGCATCGCCTCGAAGAGGCTCGCCAG
>CAYYCE010000661.1:0-1377 GCA_964469635.1 uncultured Kineosporiaceae bacterium | reverse complement strand
CCGATCGTGGGACCCGCCCCGGCGGCACCGGCCACCGGCTGGGGCGGTGGGCGCGACGACGATCGGCTCGCGCCGTTCATGCCTCCGGTCCCGGTCGCCCGCCCGCCGGAGAGCCAGACCCGAATGGTGCTCGGCGTGATCGCGGGGCTGGTGGTGGTGGGGCTGATCCTGGCCCTCATCGCCCTGCGGCCGGTGTTCAGCGCCAACCCGCTGACCCCGGAGACCACACCCAGCCGGATCGCGGCCGACCCGGGCATCCCCTCCGCGAACGCGTCGCCCTCGGCGGCGGTGAACTCCCGGCCGATCACCATCGCTGCGGCGAAGGCTCTCGACCCGCAGGGGGACAACTCCGAGAACAACGCGGCGGCGTCCAGGGTGATCGACGGCAACGCGAAGACCGAGTGGCGCTCGGAGCGGTACGGCAGCGCGAACTTCGGCGGGCTGAACAAGACCGGGGTCGGCCTGCTGCTCGATCTCGGCAAGCAGTCCTCGGTGTCCCAGGTGGTCATCGACCAAAGCGGCACCGGAGGCCGCATGGAACTGCGCACCGCGACGGCGCCGCGGTTCGAGGGCTCGACCGTGCTGGACAAGGTGCCGGTGAGCAGCAACCGGCTCACCCTCACCCTGGAGCAGCCGGTGACGACCCGGTACCTCGTGTTGTGGTTCACCACCCTGACTCGCCAGTCCACCGGTGAGTACCGGCTGCGTGTCTTCGAGGTTTCCGTCCGGTAGGTTGCCTCGAGTGAGCGGAAGCCACGCAGCTTCGGCGGCGGATGACCGCGCCCTGCTGGCCGCTCACGTGGCGGGCGACCCCGCCGCTTTCACGACGTTGCTCGAGCGCCACCGGAACCGGTTGTGGGCCGTGGCGATGCGCACACTCGGTGATCCCGAGGAGGCCGCCGACGCGCTGCAGGACGCATTGGTGGCTGCCTTCCGGAACGCGGCCTCGTACCGCGGCGACGCCGCCGTCACCACCTGGTTGCATCGGATCGTCGTCAACGCCTGCCTGGACCGGGTGCGCCGCCGGCAGGCCCGACCGACCGTTCCGCTCGGCGACCGCGACGTACCGTGGCCCCAGGACGCCCAGGCTCAGGTGGACACCAGACTCGCCGTCCGGCAGGCCCTCGCGGCCCTTCCCGCGGAGCAGCGTGAGGCGCTGATTCTGGTCGACATGGAGGACCTGTCCGTGGCCGAGGCGGCGCACCTGCTCGGCGTCCCCGAGGGAACGATCAAGTCGCGGTGCTCACGGGGTCGGACGGCGCTCGCCGGCCGGCTGCGTGAGAGTGAGGACGAGCAGTGACCGGGAACCGACGGCGTGATCGGTGCGTCGCATCCACGGGTACCCGGACCGGCCGGGCGTGCCGACGAGGGTGGTGG
>CAYYCE010000660.1:0-2155 GCA_964469635.1 uncultured Kineosporiaceae bacterium | reverse complement strand
CACTGAGAGTGGGGTCGTCCGATGTTGCCGACAGTCGACCTGGCCTACCCGTTCGAGGGTCGCTGGCGGACCCAGAACAGCCCCGCGAATGCTGTGCCCAGCCACGGCACGACGCTGCTGGCCACGTCGTTCGCGATCGACTTCGTCCCCGTGAACGAGGCAGGACGCACAGCGCCGATCACGTTCGGGTCGCTGCTGCGCCCCGAACCGGCCGAACGGTTCCCCGGTTTCGGGCGCCCCATCGTGGCGCCGGTCCCGGGAGTGGTCGTCGCCGCGCACGACATGGAGCCCGACCACGACGCCTTCCGTGGGCTGCCCTCGATCGGCTACGCCCTCGGGCAGCGGCGTCGGGCAGCACGCGGTTGGCTGGAGCTGGCCGGCAACCACGTGATGATCGAAACGAGTACCGGCCCGGTGGTCGCGATCTGTCACCTTCGATGCGGCAGCGTCGAGGTGCAGCTGGGCCACGGCGTTCGCGTGGGCGAGGGGCTGGGGCGCTGCGGCAACTCGGGGAACAGCACCGAACCGCATGTCCACCTTCAGGCCATCGACCGGCCAGACATGCTGCACGCCAACGCCGTGCCCATCACCTTCGGTGGCCGACTTCCGCGAAACGGCGAGATCATCGACGCAGGGTGATCTGGCCACCGGGCGCCCCGCACAATCAGCGACCCTCGCTGCGGCAGCGCACTCGGAGCGGCCAACCCAACCGACGGCCAGACAGTCTCGCCGCCGCGTAGTAACTACCTGAGCGTGTTGGCCGGGGCTCGAGCGCATCCCCCTGAGGGGGTTTGACGGGCTTGGTGTCCCAGACCACTCATCAGGAGGATGCAATGTCCAACGGTAGCCGTCGGCTCTCTCGTGGAGACCGCCGCCGCAACGACAGGCTTGCGGCGTTGCGGGCTGTCGTCACCCGCGAGACCGCAGTGCTCGCGTTCGACCTCGCCGCTGACAAGCAGGTGTGCGCGCTGACCGACCAGGACTCCCGGGTGCTGGCCCGCCGCACGGTGAAGGCCAAGGCCTGGCAGCTGGCCGAGGCCGTCTCGTGGGGGCTGGCCCAGGCCACGGCGGCGGGGTTCTCCTCGGTTGTGGTCGCCTGCGAGCCGACCGGGCACCGCTGGCGGATGTTGGACCAGATCGCCGCGGGACTGAGCGTCAGGCTGGTCTGTGTGCAGCCTTTGCTGGTGCACCGGGCTCGGGAGAGCGAGGACTTCACCCGCAACAAGAGCGACGAGAGAGACGCGATGATCATCGCCCGGCTGGTCATCGAGCTGCGCTGCTACCTGCCCGAGCGCGCCGGCCCGGTGTGGGCTCGGCTGCGGCACCTGGGCGCCCGCCGGGCCGCCCTGGTTACCGATGCCACGGCCGCCCGCCAGCAGGTCGCTGACCTGCTCGAGTGCGCCTGGCCGGCGGCGCTGGAAGCCGCCGGCAAGCCGATGAAGTCGAAGAGCTGGCTGGCCCCGTCCATCGCCACGACGTCCACACCGTCGCGCCAAGATGCGCATCGCTCGGGTGCCGGGTCGTCGAGCTCGATCAGTCGTGCCGCCCGCTGCCGACGTGAAGGGGCCGCCGGAGACAGAGTCACTCGGCGGCCGGCTCACGAGCCATCGGTGGCGTCCGACGACGCAGCTGATCAGCGTCCGCCGCCGGTGCGCCGGGAGCGGGCACGTGTGGCCAAGACGCCACCAAGGCCGCCGAACCCCGAGCGACGATCTCCCGCGCGGGGCTGTCGTGGGCGCTGGAGGCCCTGGTGGTGCAGCACCTGACGGTGGCCCGCGTCGCCGAGGGTCTCGCGGTGTCGTGGAACACCGCCAACGACGCGCCCACCTTCGCTGCACCCCGGATTGTGAAGCCGATTTCCGGGTCGGCGTGGCTGGCGAGGGTCTGTGCTCTGGCGAGCGGGCCGGGGCGTCAGCTCCCCGCGGCCCGGTAGGCGCGGACCACGTGGATGGGGATCCGGCCGCGCTCGGGCACGTCATGGCCGTTGGCCTTCGCCCAGGCACGGATGACCTTGGCCTCACCACCGGCGGCCTTGGGCTTCGTCGGTGTCTTGCGGGTCTTGCGGGCTGCCTTGACGTAGGGGGCGAGGGCCTTGTCGAGGGCCTTGGTCAGGTCGATCTCGTAGCCGGTCCCGTGCAGGCCGAACGTGATGGTC
>CAYYCE010000659.1:0-2156 GCA_964469635.1 uncultured Kineosporiaceae bacterium | reverse complement strand
GACGCCCTGCCCGCCACCCCGCCCGACCACGAGGCGCTGATCGACTTCGCCCGGCGATGGGGGCTGGACGGTTCGGTGACGCGGGTGGTCGAGGCGCTGTCCGCGGCGGCCCACGACCGGTCTCAGGGCGCCGAATAGGCGACCACGCCGCGGCGGACCGCCGCCACCGCCTGCACGGCGCTGCGTCGCAGAGCGTCGTCGCCGGCCCCCGCGGCGGCCGTTTGGATCTGCCCGAGCAGGTCGAGCAGCTGGCGGCACCAGCGGACGAAGTCCCCCGCGGCCAGCTCCGTCTCACGGCTCAGAACGTTGTCCAACTCGCGGCCACGGGCCCAGGCGTGCACGGCCGCCGCCAGGCCGGCGTGTGGCTCCCGGGTCGGGGCGAGTCGGTGGGCTCCCTCGGCGTCCGTCAGCTCCGACCAGATCCGGACCGTCTCCTGCCAGGCGGTGCGGACGGCGCGCGGCAGTGGCGGCGCGCCGGGTCCCTCGTCGCGGCGGGGCTCGTAGACCACCGTGCTGACGCACGCCGCCAGCGCGGCGGGATCCAGACCCGACCAGGTGCCGCGGCGCAGGCACTCGGCCACCAGGAGATCGCTCTCGGTGTAGATCCGGCGCAGCGCCTGACCCGCCTCGCTGACCCGCAGGTCCTCCTCGCCGTCCGGCGAGGTGTGGTCCGCGCCGGGCGCGTCTGCGGCGATCAGGTACCCCCGGTCGCGCAGCAGCTCGCACACCCGGTCGAAGACCCTGGCGATGGTGTTGGTGCGCCCCTCGATCCTGCGGCGCAGGGCCTCGGTCTCCCGGAGCAACCGGTGGTGGCGCTCCGCCCAGCGGGCGTGCTCCTCGCGCTCGGCGCAGCCGTGGCAGGGATGGGCCCGCAGCGCGGTCCGGGCGCGGACCGCCTCCTCCTCGGCCCCCCGCCCCTGCGGCGCCCTCGACCGCCCGCCGGGGCGGGCGCCGCCCTCACCGGACGGGTCCACGCCCGCGACGAGGGTACGCAGGGACGACGCCAGGTCGCGTCGCGCCGTGGGACTGCGGCCGTCGAAGGAGTTCGGCACGCTGAGGCGGGTCACGGCCTGCACGCCCCGGGGGACGTCGGACAGTGCGATGCGCCGCAGCCTCCGGTCCTGCATGAGCACCGTCGGGCGGGGGCCGTCGGCATCGGATCCCGGGTCGCTGCGCACCACCACCGCCCAGCCGGCCCGGCGCCCGGCCCCGATCCGGATCACGTCGCCCCGGCGGAGCCGCTCCAGGGACGCGATCGCCTCGACGCGCCGCCCGGCGGAGGCCGACCGCGAGGCGTCGGTCTCCAACCGACCGATCCGCCGCCGCAGCGCCATGTACCCCTCGAAGTCGCCGAGGTGGCAGGTCATGGCCTCGCGGTAGCCGTCGAGCGCCTCCTCGTTGCGGCGCAGTTGCCGCGCCAGGCCGACCACGGCACGGTCCGCCTGGAACTGGGCGAAGGACGTCTCGAGAATCTCGCGGGCCGCCCGGTGACCGACCTGCGCCACGAGGTTGACCGACATGTTGTAGGTCGGACGGAAGCTCGAACGCAGCGGGTAGGTGCGGGTCGAGGCCAGCCCGGCCAATGCGTCGGGGTCGAACCCGGTGTGCCACACCACGACCGCGTGGCCCTCGACGTCGATGCCGCGCCGTCCGGCCCGTCCGGTCAACTGGGTGTACTCGGCCGCGGTCACGTCGGCGTGGGCCTGGCCGTTCCACTTGACCAGCTTCTCCAGCACCACGGTGCGCGCCGGCATGTTGATGCCCAGGGCCAGGGTCTCGGTCGCGTAGACCATCTTCACCAGACCCGCGGCGAACAACTCCTCGACGACCTCCTTGAACGTCGGCAGCAGCCCTGCGTGGTGGGCGGCGATGCCGCGTTCCAGTCCCTCGCGCCAGGTGTGGTACCCGAGCACCGCGCGGTCGGGGGTGGCGATGCTCGCGGTGCGCTCGGCGACGATCGTCGAGATCCGCTCCCGCTCCTCGGCGGTGGTCAGCCGCAGTCCCGACACCAGACACTGCTCGACCGCCGCCTCGCAGCCTGCGCGGCTGAACACGAAGGTGATCGCCGGCAGCAGCCGCTCCCGGTCCAGGATCGAGACCACCTCGGGGCGCGACGGCGGACGGCGATGCCCGCCGCGCGGCGGACCGCCCCGCCC
>CAYYCE010000658.1:0-2157 GCA_964469635.1 uncultured Kineosporiaceae bacterium | reverse complement strand
ACGTCAGCTGCCGCAACGATCTTGGTGGCGCCCTGGTGCTGTCCGAGTTCACCGGCGCCTGGCACGAGCTGCACCAGGCCTTCATCTGCAACCCGCACGACATCGAAGGCGTGAAGCAGACGATCATGCGCGCGATCATGACCCCCGAGGCGGAGCGGCGCCGCCGGATGAGGGCGATGCGCAAGCGTGTCGCTGACCACGATGTGCAGCGGTGGGCATCCCGCTACCTCGAGGCACTCGCGTCGGCACCGGCAAAACCGCACCGGCCGACCCGGGCCAGCGAGGAGGAGCTACTGGCCGTCGAGCGTGCCAACCGGGCCAACCTCCGTGCGTCCGACAGCGCCTCGGAGCGGATCGGCAGCTGAGCGAGGTGGGGCAAGGACCTCCGTATCGCGCTCGCCGCCGTCGCTGCCCCCACCACGGCGGTCGTGTCGGGGCGCGACGTCGCGACCTTGGAGATGCTGACCGGCATTGGGCCAGACGAGGACATCACCCTGAGCGGCCGCCACGGCGCCCAGACCAACCGCGAGGACCGGGCCGGGCTGGTGTCGGCCGACGGCATACGGGGGTGCATGTCATTCCCGGCAAGGAGGTCGTCGCGCGTATGCCGGTGGTCCGCCATGCCACGCTGCCGAGAAGAACCAGGCCGTCCGACTGAGCGGCGACGACGGGACCCGGTTGTCATCGTGACGCAGAAGTTGCCCGAGGTGCTCGCTCAGGCCGGTCATCGGTCGATCCGTCGTCCGTCAGCGGAGCCGATGATCGCAGACAATCCGCGCGACAGGCACGGTCCCGGTGAACCGCTCGGCCCTGTCTCTCTCACCGCGCCCGTCGCGCAACCCGCACGGACCCGCCCGCGACCCCGACGTCACACGCTCCGTGCGCGCAGATCTCGAACGCCTCGTCCTTGCGCGCCCAGCCTCGCCGCACCAGCTGCCCGTGGATCTCGCAGCCCAGGCAGAGCCCCAGAGCCGACTCGAGCCACATGAGGGTCAGGCACACCAGACAGATCGACCGGGGCAGCCAGCCACGGATGCCGGCGTTGGTGATGACCGTCATCGCGCCCGCCATCACCAGCCCGAGCGTCCACGCGAAGCGCTTCGGCTTGGCCGACACCCAGTCCGGCGGCTGCCGCCGGGTCATCCACCCGGCCGCCAGACCCACCGGGCTGCGGGAGATCCCGGCGCTCACCCGGACGAGGAACTCGACGAAGAAGAACGAGGACACGACCTGCAGACCCCAGTACAGATGCTCGAAGTAGGCATAGGCGAACGCCACGGCAGCCAGAACCATCGTGGTACCGGCCGCCGCACGCACCTGGTGCTCATTGACCACCGGTGCCCGCACCGGCCCACCGTCCCCGGCGCGGCCCTCCAGCACCTCGTGTGTGAACAGGTACCTCACGGTCGGTCTCCTCGCTCGCAGGTGCCTCGCCACCGCCGGACTGCGTGCAGCAGCTGCACTGCCGCTCAACGCCGAGGGCCGTCCCGCATGGAGGAGCGGCTCGCTGGAGAATTGATACATGGTGGCCCGTGGACCCGCTGTTCTGGTGGCCCACAGTGCCCGGTTGCGCCGGACGCCTTGCCCGCCGCTCGGCCCGAGATTCCCCCGAACCCGTGGAGGCGTCGACACGGCTCGGGGCGAGTCTCACCGGAACCCGGCAACCTGTCTGCGGCTCTGCAGCATGACAGCCCGTGGGGTGTCGCAAGAGCCCGCGATCGCCGATGATGGGGTGGTGCCCACCGGAGAGCTGGACGACGACTTCGTGTCGGACGACGCGGCAGCGACGGCTGCTGCACGCGCAACGCGGCCCGCCCCGGCCGAGGTCTGGTTTGACCGGGAACCCGGGTACGTCCCGCCCTGCGGTGGCGTGTTGTACGCCGACGTCGACGGGGTGGGCTCGTGACCACCGGGCCGTCGACCGACAAGGCAGCCGCCCTGCTGGCCCTGCACGCCGGTCCCGGCTTCGTGCTCCCCAACGCCTGGGACGCCGGGTCGGCCCGGATCCTCGAGCAGGTCGGCTTCCCGGCCGTCGCCACGACGAGCGCGGGCATCGCCTGGTCCTGCGGGGTCCCCGACGGAGAGGCGCTGGACCGCGACACGATGCTCGAGCAGGTCGGTCGCATCGTGGCCGCGGTGGGCGTGCCGGTGACCGCG
>CAYYCE010000657.1:0-2163 GCA_964469635.1 uncultured Kineosporiaceae bacterium | reverse complement strand
GCCGATCAGCTCGAGGACCTACCTCTCGGTGGGTGTGAGGGCCTCGGTCGGATCGTGGTGGGTGGCCCGACGCCGGGCCACCGACCGCTCGTCGAGCAGTACCCGGCCCTGGGCCACCTTGCGCACCACGTCGGCGATCTCGGTGCCGCGCACCGACTTCAGCACGAACGCCGAGGCTCCGGCGTCCAGGGCCGCCTCCACCGCTTCGTCGTCGTCGAACGAGGTCAGCACGACGCAACGGATGCCCGGGTGGTCCTGGCGCAGGGACCGCACCACGTCGATCCCGGTGCCGTCGGGCAGTTTGAGGTCGACGATCGCGACGTCGGGTCGCACCGCCGCCGCCCGGCGGACGGCGTCCAGCACCGTTCCGGCCTCGGCCACCACGGTGAGCTCGGGATCGGCGTCCACGACATCGACCACGCCGCGACGAACGACCTCGTGGTCGTCGACCACCAATACCCGGACGGGTCCCTCGGCTGTCACACCGAAAGGCTACCCAGACGGGACCGGCTTTTGTGGTGTCGTGCCTGTTCCGCCGGGGCGACGGGCCCGACGGGGCCGACGGGCCCGACGGGGCTGGCACCGGGGGCACCGGAACGAGGAACGATTGGTGAAGGGCTCCCGGAGGACGGGCCGCCCGCAGCGCAGGCAGGGCTCGCCCTCGCGGCCGTAGACGGCCAGGGTGCGCTCGAAGTACCCGGATTCGCCGTTCACATTCACGTACAGGGCGTCGAAGCTCGTGCCACCCGCCTCCAGGGCCTGCGCCATGGTCCGGCGCACATGAGCGAGCAGCTCGCGGACCCTGCGGGCCGGGATCGAGGCACAGTCGCGGTCGTCGGGCAGCCGGGCCCGCCACAGCGCCTCGTCGGCGTAGATGTTGCCGATGCCCGAGACCAGGCGCTGATCGAGCAGGGCGCGCTTGACACCGCTGCGACGCAGCCGCAGCCGGCGCACCAGGGCCGCCTCGTCCAGATCCGGGTCGAGGACGTCGCGGGCGATATGGGCCACCTGGGGCGGCAGCATCGGCGCCGACCGGCCGCCGTCCAGGCAGCCCACGCCCGCGGGCAGCCCGTCGTGCGTGGGCGTCAGCGGCGTCAGGGTGAGCCCGCCGAACATCCGCTGATCGACGAACCGCAGCTGACGCCCGGCCCTGGCGGCGGGGCCACCGCCCAGCGAGAACCGCACCCGGAGGTGGCGTTCCGGCGGGGCGTCCGGTGGCTGGAGCAGCAGCTGTCCGCTCATGCCCAGGTGCACGGTGAGCGCCTGGGCCGAGGGCGGGGCGTCCTCGAGTTCCAGCCAGAGGAACTTGCCGCGGCGGACGACGTCGCGCACCCGCGCGCCCGCGAGGGCGGCCGCGAAGTCCGCCGGACCGGCGAGATGGGAGCGCACCGGACGCGGGTGCAGGACCTCGACGCCCTCGACGACGGACCCGCGCACCCAGCGGGCCAGGCCCCGGCGGACCACCTCGACCTCGGGCAGTTCGGGCACGGGTTCAGATCATCCGGGCGGCCGGGTCAGGCGCTGACCGCCGGTGACGTGCCCGAGGCGCGGTGGTGGTCGGCCTCGATGGCCGCGAACGCCGCCGAGGCCGCGTGCTGCTCGGCCTCCTTCTTGCTGCGCCCGCTGCCGGTCCCCCTGCTCCGGCCGGCGACCGTGACCATCGCGTGGAAGATCTTGGCGTGATCCGGGCCCTCCTCGTCGACCCGGTACTCCGGCACCCCCAGCTCCAGAGTGGCGGTCAGCTCCTGCAGGCTGGTCTTCCAGTCCAGCGCGGCGCCCTGCTCGGCCGAGGACTCGAGCACGCCGTCGACCAGGGAGTGGACGAAGTCGGCCGCGGTCTGCATGCCCGCCTCGAGATAGACCGCGCCGATCAGCGCCTCCAGCGCGTCGGCGAGGATCGAGGACTTGTCCTTCCCACCGCTGGTGCGCTCGCCCCTGCCGAGCAGCAGGTGGGCGCCCAGGTCCAGGTCACGGGCGACCTGCGCCAGCGCCCGCATGTTGACCACGGCGGCGCGCAGCTTCGCCAGCTGCCCCTCGGGCTGGTCAGGGTGGGTGCGGAACAGCGCATCGGTGACCACCAGGCCCAGCACCGAGTCGCCGAGGAACTCCAGCCGCTCGTTGGTGGGCAGGCCGCCGTTCTCGTAGGCGTAGGAGCGGTGCGTC
>CAYYCE010000656.1:0-2164 GCA_964469635.1 uncultured Kineosporiaceae bacterium | reverse complement strand
ATCGGCAGCAGGCGAGTGCGCGCGTGGGTGGACGCCTCGGCGGAGCCAGGTTCGGCCCGGTCGTGACCCGGTGCGCACCCTGGTGCGAGCAAGACGGACAAGGGCCCAGTGCCCAATCAACGCCAGCAGATAAAAAGAGCCAACCATGAGCCTCCCCGTCGTGAATCTAGACGACCGACGCTTCGACGACCTCGCTGCCGAGGCGCGGGAGCGTCTGCGCCAGGCATTGCCGGAGCTGGCGGGTCTGGCCCCCGGTGATCCGCTGTACTACCTGGTCGACTGCTTCGCCCACCTCACCAGCGAGGTCATCCACCGCGCCAACCTGATCCCGGAGCGCCAACGCCGGGTCTTCCTCAACCTGATGGCGGTGCCCCAGCGCGCGGCACTGCCGGCCCGCGGGCTGGTCAGCCTCGACCTCGACGGCACGGTCAGTAAGTCCCGGCTGATCCCCGCCGAGACCGCCCTGGTGGCCGGCAAGCTCCCGTTCGTCACCGAGCAGGAGGTCCTGGCCCACCCCCTGGGACTTCGGGTAATGCAGAAGCGCGCCGCCGACGCCGACCCGGCGGCGCTCGCCGAGCTCTACCCGGGGCAGGACCTGAGCGCGGTCGAGACCTTCGCCCCCCAGGAGCTCACCCCGGGACGCGACACCCTGAGCACCGCCGATGCCATCGACGGCGTCTTCTACCTGGCCCTGTACGTGCCGCCCAGGCTCAGCCGCCCGAGCCTGCTGGCCGAGGTGCGCGAGGCGCTGTCCGGTCAGCTGGTGAACATCGGCCTGGTACCGTCGCGGCAGGTCCCGGCCGACTCCTACACCACCCCGGCCCCGCGCCGGCTCGACTGGCGGATCGCCTGGTGTCGGGCCCGGGACAGCGGCCGTCCCGACTGCCGCTGGCTGCCGATGACGGTGTACAGCGACGAGACCAACGGGGCCCGCTCCACCGGTGTCGTGCGTCTACGTCTGCCTGAGGCCGAGGAGCTGCTGACCCCGGTGCTGCCGACCGACCCGGCGGACGCCGGGCTCGGCGACTCGCCGCCGGCGCTGCCGGCCGACGTCAAGCCGGAGCAGCTCCTGTGCTGGCTGCGCCTTCGGGTGCCGAACGATCACCTCGCGCTCGATTACATCGGCCTCAACGCGGTGCGGGTCAGCGGCCAGGGGATCGAGCGCGACCTGGTGGTCGGCATCGGCACCGGGACATCGGGCCAGCGGGTGCGGCTGGGGCGCGCCGATATCGACCCGGTCAGCCTGAAGGTCGATGTGGAGCACCGGCAGACGTTCCAGCCCTGGCTCCAGGTCCCGTATTTCGCCGCCGGCGGTCCGGACGCACCCGTCTACCGCTTCGACGCCACCACCGGCCTGATCGTCTTCGGCGACGGCATCCACGGCCGCCGCCCGCCGGAGGGGGCGCGCATCCGGGTTGCCGAGCTGCGCTACGGCGGCGGCAGCGCCGGCAACCTGCCGGCGGACAGCATCAAGGCCCTGGCCACGCCGGTGGCAAAGGTCAAGGTGCGCCACGAGGTAGCCACCAGCGGCGGGCGCGACGCCGAGACCGTCAGCGAGGCCGAGCAGCACATCGCCGCGGTCCTGCGCCACCGCAACCGCGCGGTGACCGCCGCGGATTTCGTCGATCTCGCCCTGTCCAATCCTCTCGCCCCGCTGGCCCGCGCCGAGCTGCTGCCGGGCTTCCACCCGGGGCGCGATCTTGCCGATGTGCGCGACGGTGTCCCCGGGGTGGTCTCTCTGCTGGTCCTGCCGCCGGCCACCGACAACGGCCGCTATCCGAAGCCCACCGCCGGACTGCTGGCCGATGTCCACGGCTACCTCGCCGAGCGCATGCTGGTCGGCACCGAGCTGTTCGTGCTGAGTCCCCGCTTTGTCCCTGTCGGTGTCACGGTCGCCGCCGACGCGGTGGATTCGGACCAGGCCCTGGCGGTCGAGCAGGCCGTCGGCGAGTCATTGAAGGACTATCTCTGGCCATTGGCCCCGGGTGGGCTCTCCGGCCGCGGGTGGCAGATGGGGCGTGCCGTCGAGGCCGCCGAGCTCTATGCCGCCGTCGCCCGGGTGGCGGGTGTGCGTGCGATCCACGGGATCCAGCTCCATCAGCCGGTGGACGGCCGCTGGCAGGCGGCCGCCGAGAACCGGGTGGAGCTCGCGCGCTTCGACCTG
>CAYYCE010000655.1:0-2166 GCA_964469635.1 uncultured Kineosporiaceae bacterium | reverse complement strand
TGTGGCCAGGATGGGCACGCCGGGCACCAGGCGGTTGTACTCTGACAGCTCCACCGTGTCGCCGCCGGGAAGCACGAGCAGGGCCAGCAGGTCTTCTTGGGCGGCGGCGCGGACGAAACCGAGGTGCTCCTGCTCGCCGCCGCCGGTGGCGGGCAGGAAGGGGGAATCAGCCACCACGATCCACCGCTGACCCTGCACGTCCCGCCCGCCCTCCCGGCCGCACCCGGACGGCCTTGCCCGACCCATCGTCCCCCAAGAGGTTGCTCGTCGCCGGGCCACCCCGAATGAGGCTCCTAGTATGTCGGCTATGACCCCGCCGGATGAGGATCACGCGTTGAGCGTGAAGACCGTGGCCAAGTCCCAGGGCCCGCACACCAGCGGCCAGGGACCCTCGCCCGTTCCCGCCGAGCCGCTGCCCGCCGAGACCCGCCGGCTGCCGAAGGCGGCCTCCCGCCCGGCCCCGGTGCTGGCGTTGCTGCGGGCCCGGTGGCCATGGCTGGTCATCGCCGGCCTGCTGGGCACCCTGCTGGGCCTGTTGCTGGGCGCCAGCCAGATGTTTCAGGCGACCGCGGTGCTGCGGCTGACCGGCCAGAACGACAGCGTGCGGGTCAAGCAGCTCGGCCAGACCTACGAGGAGCTCGCGGCCTCGCCACCGGTGATCGAGAAGGCGGTCACCGACAAGACCCTGGTCGCGGCCGAGCAGATCGACGCCGCCGACCTCGAGCCCCGGGTGACGGCGCTGTGGGTCAACGACACCGATCTGATCGAGATCACCGTCCGCAACACCTCGGGGGTGATGGCCGTCGCCGAGGCGAACGCCGTCCAGCAGGCGGTGATCGACCTGGCGAACTCCAACCGGGACCGCAACGTCGCCGAGCTGCAGACGGCCGTGCTGGCCGCCATCGGCGACAAGCTCAAGGGCGACGGCCTGCCGGCCGAGTCCTCGCGCCGCGACGCGCTCGCCCAGGGCCTGGGCAACGCCCAGTTGGAGGAGATCAGGGCGGCCGCCTCGATCACCATCGGCAACAAGGCCACTTCCTACGTCGCCTCGGGCGCCTCCCGGCCCGTCTCCGCCGGTCTCGGCGGCATCGGCGGCTTCATGGTGGGTGCCGTGGCCGCTCTGATCGTCGGGGCCGGGCGGCGCCGGGTGCGTACCCCGAGCGAGCTGCGCTCGCTCGCGCCGGAGCTGCCGCTGCGCTCCACCACCCAGGCCGGCGAGGTCGCCGGCCGGTTGCTCGAGTCGGGACACTCGACACTCGTCGTGCTGTCGCTGCCGTCGACGCCGTCCTCGGCCTCGCGGTTCGCGGCGGCGGTCGCCAACCACCTGCGGACCCACGGGTCGAGCGTCACGCTGGTCAACGCCATCGCCCTGGAGTCGGGTGACGCCTCCTCCATGGCCCTGCCGGACGAGGTCTGGGTGCTGCGCCGCGACATCCGACAGGACGTCAAGGCCTACTTCTCCACCGACCTGCTCGTGGTCGCCTGCACGGCCGAGCCGGAGGCCGTCGGCCTGATCTCCGGCCAGTCCGACCTGATGGCGGTCGTCGTGGCCAAGGAGGGCCGCTCGACCCTCCAGCAGATCTGGGACACGGTCGGCGCCGTCGAGTCCGCCGACCCGATCGTCGTCCTCGCTCCGTGACGGCCGTCACCGGGCCCGCGGTGACGACCACGGCCTCAGGAGCGAAGATGGTCCGGCCCCGCCGGATCACCCTGATGTTCCCCTGGCGCGGCGGCGTGCCCGACCCCGCCGTCGACCCGCACGGCGCCTGGTCCCTGCAGATCGCCACCGCCCGGTACGTGGCCGGGCTGTTCCTGGCCCTGGTGCTCCTGCAGCGGTTCTCCACCGTCGTCCAGCCCGAGGTCTCCCTGCTGGTCGGTCTGGTGCCGGTCTGGGGCGTGTGGGGGGTGCTGAGGGGTCTGGTGACGGTGGAGCGCAGCCGGCTGCTGCTGTGGCTGGCGGCCACGGGCGCCAGCGCGCTACTGGTGGCGCCCCAGCAGCGGTGGGTCCAGGACCCGCTGATCAGCCCCACGGGGTGGGCCCTGCTGTTCGTCGTCTGGCTGCCGTCGATCCTGGTGGTGAAGGACCGGCGGCGGGAGACCTTCCTGCTGGCCCTGCGCAACATCGCCTACATCGCCGCAGGTCTGGCCGTCGTCTGTCTGGTCTTC
>CAYYCE010000654.1:0-2172 GCA_964469635.1 uncultured Kineosporiaceae bacterium | reverse complement strand
TGACCGGTCTAAGTTCGACCGATTCGGCGCGCTCGGCGAGCAACGGGACGGCGGCCAGCAGGTCGCTCACCCGCCGCAGCACGCTCCGAAGCCGGTCGGCGTCCAGACCCGGCCGCAGCTCCGGCAGCACGGCCAGTTCGCTGCGTCGGCCGCGTTCCAGGCGGACCCGGCCGACCTCGACGACGGGTTCGAGGGCGGCCAGGACGGCCGCGGCCAGCTCCTCGTCGCGATCCGGCGGCGTCCACATCCGCCCCTGGGCCAGGGCCCACAGCGGGGGTCGGCGGACCACGAAGGCGTCCGGACCGCCGGGGTCGATCACCATCACCCGGCAGCCCTCGTCGACGGCCGACAGCGCGGCCCGGCCCGCCTCGACCGGGACCGGGCGGGCCCCCTGGTCCCACCGCGTCAGTGCCGTGGCGGAGCTGAAGGCGGGCAGCGCCCGGGATCCGTCGGGCCCGCCCAGCAGCGGGATGCTCATCTCCGCCCCGGCGTCGCCCCGGGCGTGGTCGGGCAGCGGGTGCCCGGCTCCCACGACGGCGACGACCGGCACCAGCAATCGGGCCGGCGCCAGGGCCGCGAGCACCTCGGCCTCGCCCGACCTCCCGGCGGTGTGGCCGGCGAGCGCCCGCGCCAGTTCCGGGTCGGCGCCGCCGTCGTCCCCGGCGAAGGGCGGTGGGGCCAGAACCCGACCGGACCACGGGATCCCGAAGGAGTCTGCCGCGCCGGATGCCTCGCCGGGATACCTCACGGCCGGCCGGCGACGTCGAGGGCCTCGGGCAGGGTGAACGCCTGGGCGTACAGCGCCTTGCCCACGATCGCGCCCTCGAGGCCGAGGGGGACCAGTTCGCGCAGCGCCCGCAGGTCGGCCAGCGCCGAGATGCCGCCGCTGGCCACCACGGGGCTGTCGGTGCGTTCGCACACCCGGCGCAGCAGGCCCAGGTTGGGCCCCTGCATGGTGCCGTCCTTGGTGACGTCGGTGACGACGTAGCGGGCGCAGCCGTCGGCGTCCAACCGCTCCAGGGTCTCCCACAGGTCACCGCCCTCGCGGGTCCAGCCCCGGGCCGCCAGCGTGGTGCCGCGGACGTCGAGGCCGACGGCGATGCGATCGCCGTGGGCGGCGATCGCCCGACGGGTCCAGTCCGGGTCCTCCAGCGCGGCGGTGCCGAGGTTGACCCGGGCGCACCCGGTGGCCAGCGCGGCGCTCAGGCCGGCTTCGTCCCGGAGCCCGCCGCTGAGCTCGACGTCCACGTCGACGGCGGCGATCACCTTGGCGAGCATCTCGCGGTTCGATCCCCGGCCGAAGGCGGCGTCCAGGTCGACCAGGTGGATCCACTCCGCCCCGGCGTCCTGCCAGGCCAGAGCCGCGGTGAGCGGGTCGCCGTAGGAGGTCTCGCTGCCGGCCTCCCCCTGCACCAGCCTGACGGCCCGGCCGCCGGCCACGTCGACGGCGGGCAGCAGTTGCAGTCGGTCGTTCACGGCGATTCCTCCTCGACGGCCCGGGGGGCCGGCTCCCGGTGGGCCTGCGTCCCGGCCCTCATCTGGGCCTGGACGACAGGCCGCCTCGACCACAGGAGGTACCCCACGGCGACCAGGATCAGTGCGGTCACCAGAGTGATCCGCCACACCGTCGTCAGTCGCAGGAAGGCCGCCAGCACCAGCAGCGCGGCCACGCTCCCCATCGTTCCGGCCGTCGTCCGACGCCGCCTGCGGGTGGTCGTCGCGCCCCGGGTCCTCCGGCGCCGCGTGGTGGTCCGCGTGCGCCGACGGGCGGCCGTCACAGCGACCGCACCCAATTGCGCAGCAGTTGCGCCCCCGCGTCGCCCGACTTCTCGGGGTGGAACTGGGTGGCCGACAGCGGACCGTTCTCGACGGCGGCCACGAACCGGGCACCGTGTTCGGCCCAGGTGACCGCGGGCGGGGTGAAATGAGCCACCTGACCGTCCCGGGTCTCGAACTCCCAGCGCTGCACCGCGTAGGAGTGCAGGAAGTAGAACCGCTCGCCCTGCACGCCGGTGAACAGCACGCTGCCGTCGGGAGGGTCGACGGTGTTCCACCCCATGTGCGGAACCACCTGCGCCGGAAGGCGTTCCACGGTCCCCGGCCACTCCCCCAGGCCCTTGGCGCCGTCCGAGTGGTCGATCGAGGGCTCGGTCGAGCCGTCGAACATCACCT
>CAYYCE010000653.1:0-2177 GCA_964469635.1 uncultured Kineosporiaceae bacterium | reverse complement strand
GGGTACTGCAGGGCAACATCCGCACCGCCGATCTCACCCCGATGCTCGGCGCCGACCGACCGTCGGCGGCCCCGACGAACCCGGACGGCGGTCGCGCCGTCAACGTCCTGGTGATGGGATCGGACTCGCGCGAGGGCGACAACGGCTTCATCGGCGGCACGACCGAGACCGGGGCCAAGTCCGACACCGCGCTGGTGGTCCACCTGGCCGCCGACCGCAGCCGGGCGGTGGCGGCCAGCATCCCCCGGGACTCCATGGTCGACGTCCCGGACTGCGTCGACCCCGACACCGGAACCGTCACGCCGGGCTCGCGGCGGATGTTCAACGACGCGTTCACCACCGGCGGCCCGGCCTGCACACTCAAGACCGTGGAATCACTCACCGGCGTGCGCATCGACGACTGGGTGGTGATCGACTTCAGCGGTTTCAAGGGCGTCGTGGACGCCCTCGGCACGGTGCCGATCTGCCTGGCGGAGCCGGTGGACGACGTCAAGCACAACATTCACCTGCCGACCGGGCGCAGCGAGGTCGACGGCACGACGGCGCTGGCGTACGTGCGGGAACGGTATGCGCTCGGCGACGGCGGGGACCTGGGACGGATCGACCGGCAGCAGGCCTTCCTGTCCTCGGTGCTGCAGAAGGCGACCAGCGCGGGCACGCTGACCAACCCGGCCCGGACCTATGCCTTCCTGGACGCGGTGACCAAGTCCCTGGTGATGGACCCCGAACTGGCGAGCCTGACCCGGCTGGCCGCCTTCGCCCGGGACGTGCAGACGGTGGGACTGGATCGGATCCGCTTCGTCACCGTGCCGAACGGGGCGGACCCGGAGGACGCCAACCGGCTGGTCTGGACGGATCAGGCCGACCTGTTGTGGACGGCGATACGAGAGGACCGTCCGCTCGGGGGCCCCGGCGGGGCCGCGGCCGAGCCCTCGGCGTCCTCGTCATCACCGCCCTCGCCGGCGGGGCCGTCCTCTCCGGCGGGGACGCCGGCACCCATCGGCATCGTCCTCGACGGGGTGGACCTGCGCAGTGCGGATGCGGACATCTGCCCCACCTGAGCCGCGGACGCCCGGCCCGCCCGTTCGGCCACCCGAGTGAATCGCCTCGTACAATTGTTCGAAGAGCGGTTATGGTCGATGTGGGTCGAGCGTCCGTGCCATTGCGTCCAGAGGTGGGACCCGTGACCAGCATTCCCCGCATCGCCCGAGCCGTTCCGACCGAGCCGGCGACCCGAGCCGCCCGGCCGATCCCCGTCGTGGTCGCGCTGCACTGGGCGACCGGTCAGGACACCGAGGTCGAGGCCGAGGCCGTGGCCTGGACCCGCGACGCGGTCGAGGTGTCCTGGGTGCCGCCGGACGGTCACCGGCGCAGCGACTGGGTGGCCGCCGCGGACGTCCGCCGGCCCGGCGAGAGCGCAAGTGCCTCGCAACCCCCGGGACCTCCCCGGAGCACGGACCGGCGCCGCCGTCGGTGGTGAGGCCGGACGGCGGACCGCCACGCCATCAGCCCGACGAGCAGCGGCGGCCACAGGTCGGCCGCACAGAGGCCGTGACCGACCGAGAAGGTCCACAGGATCGGGCCCTCGAAGGCCTGGTTGGCGCGCGACCACATCGCGGCACAGGCGAGGAAGGCCGCGGTCGCCGCCGCGGCGGGGCGCCGGACCGCCCACCCCGCGCTGCCGAGCATCAGGGCGAAGACGAGCACCTGCCACGGCGCGGCGATACGGCCCAGGGCGTCCCCGACGATCATCGCGTTCAGGGCCGTCACCGTCGTCGACGTCGTCGGGTCCATGGTGAATCACTCGGCGCGCATGGACCTCGGGTTCAGCAGGCTCGTCGCACCGGCCGGCGGACACACGCTGGGTAGTACCCGAGAAGGCTGGCGCAATCGCGATCGCTACGGTCTGTCGAATTTAAGAGGAACTTTCTCCATTCATTGCCTCTTCTTGTCATATCCCTCCCTTCGTGTGACCACTGCTGCTAGACACGAGACACCTGCAGCGGGATGCCGCACGCCGCGTCCGCACTTGCAGGTTCGCCGGGCCAAGGGGCCCATGGCGCACGGCGACGGAGGACGATGTGAAGGCGCGTACGGCTCCCCGCGGACAACGCCCCGCGATCCTGCTGCTGCTCGCCAGCGTGATCAGCACACTGTTCGCGGTGATCAGCGGGCCC
>CAYYCE010000652.1:0-2183 GCA_964469635.1 uncultured Kineosporiaceae bacterium | reverse complement strand
CGACGCCGCCTGCGAGGCGCTGGACCACGAGCTGTCGGCGGCACTGGCGGCGGAGGCCGATCGGCGGCGCCGCGACCACCCGGACCCGGCCTTCCTCGCCGTGGAGGTCGCCGGCTGCGGCGGCTCCGGACCGGGCGCCCAGCTGTGGCAGCGCCATCGCGACGAGGCGGACCGGTTCGCGCTGCGGCTGGGCATCGCCGACCTTCCCGCCGCCGTCACGACGCGCCGGGGCCGCGCCGTCGACACGCCCGTGGTCGCCGCCGTGCCGCTGGTCGTGGATCTCGCCCAGGTCGGTGTGCTGGGGCTGTGTGGTCACCGGGAGTCACGGGAGGCACTGGCTCGCAGCCTGCTCGGCCGGTTGGCCCTGGCCGCCTCGCCCCGCGACGTGCGGCTGGCGGTGCTCGCGCCCGACAGGTCCGGCGCCGCGCGCTGGAGCTGGGTCGCGGTCCTGCCGCACGCGCGCGATGAGGCCTCAGCGCCGGACGCCGACCGGGTGGTCCTGCTTCCCGAGGGCGCCGCGCAGCGCCGCGACCCTCAGGTGGCCGCATTGCTCACAGCCGCGCGCCGCGCGGAGACCGGGCCCACGGGATGGGTCGGGGTCATCTGTCTCGCGGCCACCCGCGAGGAACTCCCGCTGGAGTGCCGGGCCGTGGTCGAGCTCACGAGCCGGGCAGCGGCGCTGCACCACCGCGACCGGCCGCCGCAGTCGTTCACGGCCGACCGGACCGATCCCGGTTGGGCCCGGCGGGTGGCCGCGGCGCTGCGGGACCTGCGCGACGCCACCCCGGCCCCGGCGCAGGCCGCGCAGCTGCCCCGGCACCTGGACCTGCTGACCCTGATCGAGACCGATCCCGCCCGGATCGCCGACGGCTGGCTGGCGGCCTGCGCCCGGCCGGAGGCGCCGGGGCTGCGCGCGGTGCTCGGCCGCCGGGCGGAGGGGCCCTGGCACGTCGACCTGGTGGCCGACGGCCCGCACGTCGTGGTGGCCGGGACCACCGGAGCGGGCAAGTCGGAGCTGTTGACCTCGTTGGTCGCCTCGTTGGCCACCGGGTACCCGCCCGAGCGGCTGAGCCTGCTGCTGGTCGACTACAAGGGCGGGACGGCGTTCAGTCACCTCGCGGACGTACCCCACGTCGCCGGCGTGGTCACCGACCTCGACGGCGCGGCGGCCCGCCGGGCGCTGACCTCGCTGTTCGCCGAGCTGCGGCACCGGGAACGCCGGTTGACCGCCGGCGGGCACGCACCCGCCCGACTCGTGATCGTCGTCGACGAGTTCCGGGTCCTCGCCGAGGAGCAGCCCGACCTGCTCGCGGGATTGATCCGGGTGGCGACCGTGGGCCGGGGCCTCGGGGTGCACCTGGTACTGGCCACCCAGCGTCCGGCGGGTGCGATCTCGGCGGACATCCGGGCGAACACCAACCTGCGGATCGCAATGCGGGTGCGCGACCGGGCCGACTCCGAGGATGTCCTGGACGTCCCCCACGCCGCGGCGATCGATGCCGACACCCCGGGGCGTGCCCTCGTCCGAGCGGGCGGCGGAGAGCCGGTCGCGGTCCAGGTGGCCCGGTTGGCGCCGGAGCATCGCGAGCGGTGGCTGACCGCGGTCGCCGCCGCAGGGCGGCTGATCGGCAGCCGGCCTCCCCCCGCGCCGTGGCTGCCACCGCTGCCCGCATCGGTCACCGCGGCCGAGCTCGCCGAACTCGCCGAACCCGCCCGGCCCGACGAGGAGTCCGAGGGACCCGGAGGGCCTGCGGACGACGGGCTGGCCTACGCCCTGGCCGATCTGCCGCAGGCCCGACGCCGCGTCGTCGTCACCTGGGCACCCGGGGACGGGCATCTCGCCGTGGTGGGCGGTCCCCGCAGCGGCCGCACCACGACGTTGCGCACGCTCGCCGCGGCCGCCGGCGGCGGTTCGGGTACCGGTCGGGGCGCCGTCCCGGTCCACGTCGTGGACGCCGCGGGCGATCTGGCGGACCTGGCCGAGGCGGGCATCTGGCCCCACGTCGGCACCGTGGTGGGCGTGGCGGACACCGATCGCGCCGATCGGCTGCTGACCCTGCTGTCCGATCTGGCCTCGCGGCGAGGGGGCGGTCGGGGTGGCGAGCACCGAGTCCTGCTGCTGGTGGACGGCTGGGAGTCGCTGGCGGCCGAGTGGTCCCGCACCGAGGCCGGGCGCCGCGTCG
>CAYYCE010000651.1:0-2185 GCA_964469635.1 uncultured Kineosporiaceae bacterium | reverse complement strand
GCGCCACCGCCGCCGCGAAGTCGATCGCCCCGAAGACCAGCATCCGCGGCCTGGGGGAGTGGGCCGCCACGAACACCCGCAGACCCTCGCCGCGACGCTCACCGTCCGGACCGTAGGTGAGCGTCTCGGACCGGCCGGCGGCCAGCAGCCCGAGGGCGTCGTCGGTCACCGCCGCGTCCAGCCTCGGCGAGCCGAGCGATCCGGCCGTGGTCGGGGCGACGTGGTCGCCGCCCTGGGACCTGACCACGAGACGGCGGCCGAGCCGCGCGGGATCGGGGTGCTCGATGATGGTGCAGACGGCGACCGGACGGCCGGCGTCGATGTCGTCGGCCACCGCGGCCAGTTCCGGGAACGATTGCGGATCAACGCGTTCCACGAACACGTCGAGGATGCCGCCGCAGGTGAGCCCGACCGCAAAGGCGTCGTCGTCGCTGACGCCGTAGCGCTGCAGCACCGGCGTGCCCGAGGCGAGGACCTCCTCCGACAGCTCGTAGACCGCCCCCTCGACACAGCCGCCGGACACGCTGCCGACCGCCTCGCCGTCCGGCCCCAGCAGCATGGAGGCCCCGGCGGGGCGAGGGGCCGAGCGCCAGGTCGCCACGACCGTGGCCATGCCGACCGGGCGGCCGTCGCGCCACCACGCCAACAGTTCGGGCAGCACCTCACGCACGGCGCACCACCTCCACCAGTTCGGCGAACGTCGCCAGCGAGTGCCCCGCCAGCAGGTCGTCGATGTTCGGCAGGGCGGCGACGATTCCGCCCTGTACCGGACGGTATCCCGCTTTACCGCGGTGCGGGTTGACCCAGACCACCCGGTGGGCCAACCGGTGCAGCCGGTGGGTCTGTTCGGCCAGCAGCGCGGCGTCACCGCGCTCCCAGCCGTCGGAGAAGATCACGGTGACGGCGCCGCGAGCCAGGCCGCGCTGGCCCCACCGGTCGAGGAAGACCTGCAGCACCTCACCCAACCGGGTGCCGCCGGACCAGTCGGGCACCTGCTCGCCTGCCTCGCGCAACGCGGCCTCGGCCTCCCGGGCCCGCAGCGCGCGGGTGACCCTGGTGAGCCGGGTGCCGATCGTGAAGACCTCCGTGTGCCGGGGCGCGGCGCGAACCCAGACGTGAGCCAGCCGGAGCAACGCATCCGCGTAGGAGCTCATCGACCCCGAGACGTCGACGAGCAGGACGACGCGCCGAGGCCGGGACGTGGTGCGGTGGAACAGGATCGGACCCACCTCGCCGGCCCGGCGCAAGTCGGCCCGCAGGGTCCGGCGGACGTCGAACTCGCCCCGATGGTCGGCCCGGCGACGGACGGCCGGACGCCGCGGCGGGCTGGGGTGGATGGTCGCGAACAGCTGCGCGAGCATCGCCCGCTCCCCGGGGGTCAGGTCGGCGACGTCCCGTTGGCGCAGCAGGTCGAGGTCGCCGGCCCGCGCCCGGACCACCTCGAACTCGCCGCGGGCGGACTCACCCGCGCCACCGGCGGTGTCGGTCAGCCCGGCGAGCGGCCGGGGCGCCACGGGGCGCCGCCGACCGGTCAGCCGCGGCGCCTCGCCGTCGAACCAGGCCTCGAACACCCGGTCGTAGACCTCGGCGTGGTCGGGCTCGCCGGTCAGGGTGGCGCGCCCGGCCCAGTACACGCCGTCCCGGTCCGCCACCCCCACGGCCGAGGCGGCCCGCAGGAAGGCCCGGCTGCGGTCCAGGGTCACCGGCAGACCCGCGGCCCGCAGGGTGCGGGTGAAGGCCGTCAGGGTCTCCTCGACGGAGGCCGGATCCACGCTCATTCCAGGGGGCGGCCGACGTCGTGAAGGTGATGCACCACGTCGTGCAGCATGTAGCGGCAGAGCGACTCCACGGTGAAGACCGAGCCGTTCGAGCGCACCCCGGGGCGCAGCCAGGCGTTCGGCCCGTGTTCGGGGACCTCCGAGACCACCCGGGCCAGGAGCCCGCCGGCCTCGGTGAGCTCGTCGAGGACGACCGCGGGGTCCTGTTCGCCGTAACGCTCGGCAACGGCGGTCTCGTCCTGGTCCCAGTTGTCGAACTGCGGGTCGTCCCGCTCCAGCATCAGCGTGATCCGCCCGGCGAACAGCCGGAAGACGTCGCGCGCGTGGCAGGCGTACTCGAGCGGGGACCAGACGGCCGGCGCGGGCCGGCGCCGGACGTCGGGCCGGTCCAGCACCTCCTGCCAGGC
>CAYYCE010000650.1:0-2190 GCA_964469635.1 uncultured Kineosporiaceae bacterium | reverse complement strand
TTCGCGACGATGAACGCCAAATCGTCGTAACGGACGAAATCATTTTGCGAGATCGCAAAGCTCACGATGGGGTTGGACTCAGTGCCGGAGAGACAATGAAAGTAAACATTATCCGCATTCGCTCCCGAGGTGCTGGCGGTGGTGTTGTCCTGAAAAGTGACCGTCAGCACGGGGATGCGAGTCGCGTCGTTCCGGTCGGTATTGAAAATGGCGACCGTCAGGAGCGGTTTATTGGGAGTGAAGGTTCGGGTGTTCGCGCCGCCGCCGAAGCCCAATACATTAGACCCGGATGTCGCCTCGCCGGGGTTATTGGATTGGTTGCTATCAATGCCGCCGCCGTTATTCACAGTCAGAACCAAGCTGTTGGCCTGTGAAGTTCCATAGGTCAGGGCGACGGTCTGTCCATCGAGGAGATTGAAGTTGGGCCCTTCGAAATCCCACACACCGCCGGCGTTGTTGGCGAATGCGGTTGCGATGTTTGCCGCCAGCGTCGCTTCGTTCAGGGAATTACCCGTGGCTTCGAGAAACGTTTTGCCGTTCCCGTTGAGGGTTCCCACCGTGTTGACAATGAGGTTTGCGACCAGGCCGGCCGTGGCGCTGGCTTCCGTGGAATCAGGGCTGAGGCCGTAAACATTGGTTGCGGCTACCACGTAATAGTAGGTCGTGCCGTTGACGAGTCCGGTGTCAGTGAAGCTGGTCGCCGTCACGCCGGTCGCAATGTTGGTGTAGCCGCTGCCGCTGGTGGTGCTGCGTTTGACGATGTAGCTGTCCGCGCCAGCCGATCCATTCCAACTCAACTGCACTGCTGAATCGGCAGGCGTGGCCACCAGATTGGCCGGCGCGACCGGCGGCACGTGGGCCGCGGGGATGTCAACGACACTCATGCTGTAGGCCGGAACCGTGATGGAGAAGGAGGACGAGCCGATGCCGGTGATCGTGGATTGGGTCGGACCCGAACTTGGGTAGATGCTGCTGCCGAAGTTTGCCGCGCCGAAGTCATAGCGGGTGCCGCTGCTGGCGAGAGTTGCGCCGCTGGCGTTCACGGTGATCGTGTAGGAGTTGGTGGGATCGCGGTTGATCAGCATGACGCCGTAATGGCCGTTGGTTTTCCTGACCGCATGCACGCCCACCATCGTGGTGCCGGAGGAGGCGCTTACAAATGTGTCGCCCACCGACGCCAGATTCCGCGCCATCCTGCATCCGTAAGCTCCCCAGATCGGGGCATGGTCGGCCACGCCGGAAATGCCCTCCGCCAGGAAACCCTGATGCAATTCCTGGAAGTCCACATTCTGGGCGCCGTTTTCAATCCAGGTCAGATACGTATCTGAAGTATAGAGCGCGGCGGCCGGGCCGGTGTTGGTGTAGGGGCCGGTCTCGGTGACCAGGATTTCCACCGAACTGGCGCGGGCGCCGACATACGAATTGAGTTCCGATCTCATGCTGGAAACAATGCCCGGAATCTGGGTCGGGGACTGCAGCGACTGGGCGGCGGTGCCGTCCGGATACCAGTGAAGGATCACAAAATCCACCGCGCTGGCGCAGTTGGTAAGCACACATTTATTGTAGGGATGGGAGGCGTCAGTGTCGGGCCAGGAGCCGGGCGGGACCACGGAGGCGCCGATTTTGATGGTTGGGTCATAAGCCTTCATCGCGCTGGAAAAGGCGGCCACGTTTCTGCCGTAGGCCATGGGGGATTTGTCGGCATGCAGGTCTTCTTCCCATGAAAATGAACTACCGTAGTAACCGTTGCCGGCCTGTTCGTTGCCGATCTCCCAATATTTGATTCCATACCCCTTGGTCACGTTGGCGTATTGGACCCAGGCGGCGGCTTCACTCGGCGAAGCTCCCGTGGAGCAGGTCGGGTCCGTGCCGTAGTTGCAAGTGATGACCGCCTTCGCGCCGGCAGGATTCACAAGATTGTTCATGAAGGTGTCGAAGTCGGTCCCGGGGGCGACATAGCCACCGTTGCAGGCCGTGCCGGTTTGCCAGTGATATATATCGGCAAAGGATCCGCCCGGATACCGAATGGCCATGGCTCCGGAGTTCGCCACTGCGGGGGCCGAGCCGGAAGCGGTCATTCCGTAATCGTAAACCGAGCAGCCAACGCCGAGTCCGTAGGCGGGCATCGAGGCCAGGGTGGAGCCGAAGTTAACGCTGACCGTTGTGCTGGCGGAGCCCGAGTTGGTGCTG
>CAYYCE010000649.1:0-2194 GCA_964469635.1 uncultured Kineosporiaceae bacterium | reverse complement strand
GAGGCGGTGGGGCGAGGCGGTGGGGCGAGGCGGTGGGGCGAGGCGGTGGAGTGGGCGGGCGGGTCAGGTGAGGTCGACGCGACGGCCGGAGACGGCGCCGATCCGGGTCACGATCTGCTCCAGCACCGCCCCCGGGACGGCCTGGTCGAGGGTGAGGACGCCGACGGCCTGGCCGCCGGCCTCGGGGCGGGCCACCTGCATCGAACCGATGTTGACCCCGGCGTCGCCGAGCAGGCCGCCGATGGCGCCGACCACCCCGGGGCGGTCGTCGTAGCGCAGCACCAGCAGGTGGTCGGCCAGCGGCAGCTCCAGGTCGAGGTCGTCGATGCCGACCAGCTTCTCGACCTGCTTCGGCCCGGTCAGGGTGCCCGAGACGGCCAACGGCGTGCTGTCGGCCAGGCAGCCGCGCACGGTGATCACGTTGCGGAACGCCGGGCTCAGCTCGTCGGTGATCAGCCGGACGTCGATCCCCCGCTCGGCGGCCAGTACGGGCGCGTTCACATAGGACACCGGGTCCTCGACGACGTCGGCGAACAGTCCCTTGAGCGCGGCCAGCCGGAACACCGAGACGTCCTCGGCGGCGATCTCGCCGCGCACCTCGACGTCCAACTGCACCGGCACGCCGCCGGCGAGCGCGGTGAACACCCGGCCGAGCCTCTCCACCAGCGGGATCCCCGGGCGCACGTCCTGGGCGATCACGCCGCCGGAGACGTTCACCGCGTCGGGGACCAGCTCCCCCGCCAGGGCCAGGCGGACCGACCTCGCCACCGCGATCCCCGCGTTCTCCTGGGCCTCCTGCGTCGAGGCCCCCAGGTGCGGGGTCACCACGACGCTGTCCAGGGCGAACAGCGGCGAGTCGGTGCACGGCTCGGTGGCGAACACGTCGAGCGCGGCGCCGGCCACCCGATGCTCCTCGAGGGCCACCTGCAGCGCCTTCTCGTCGATGATGCCTCCCCGCGCGGCGTTGACGATCCGCACGGTCGGCTTGACCTTGCGCAGCTGCTCCTCACCGATCAGCCCGAGCGTCTCGGACGTCTTGGGCAGGTGCACGGTGATGAAGTCGGACTCGGCGAGCAGCTCGTCGAGCGGGACCAGCCGCACCCCCATCTGACCCGCCCGGGCGCTGGAGATGTAGGGGTCGTAGGCCAGGATCCGCATGCCGAAGGAGGAGAGCCGCTGGGCCACCAGCACCCCGATGCGCCCCAGGCCGAGCACCCCGACGGTCTTCTCCTGCAGTTCGACGCCGGTGAACGCCGAGCGCTTCCAGGCACCGCCCTTCAGGGAGGCGTTGGCCTGCGGCACGTTCCGGGCCAGGGCCAGCATCAGCCCGACGGCCAGCTCGGCGGCCGAGACGATGTTGGACGTCGGCGCGTTGACCACCATCACCCCGGCCTGGGTGGCGGCCGCCACGTCGACGTTGTCCAGCCCGACGCCGGCCCGGGCGACCACCTTCAGCCGTCGCCCGGCGGCCAGTGCCTCGCCGTCGACCTGTGTGGCCGACCGCACCAGCAGGGCGTCCGCCTCGGCCAACTCCCGCAGCAGCAGCGGCCGGTCGGTCCCGTCGCACCAGCGGACCTCGAAGTCGGGACCGAGAGCCTCGACGGTGGCCGGGGACAGCTCCTCGGCGATCAGGACGACGGGTCGCTGGCTGCTCATTGCCGGGGTTTCCTCTTCCAGTCGTCGGGCAGGTCGAGCGGACCCTTCCCGGGGTCGCCGGGGGAGAGCCGGGTCGGCGTGCCCACCCGCTTCTCCAACTCCCGCTCGGCGACCTGGACGTGCTTGTTTCCGTTGAACAGCGCGTGCACCAGCTCCATGCCCATACCGACCGCGCGCACCGACGTCGTGCGGCCGCCTCGGAGCCGGCTCATCAGGGACATCGGGACCTCAGCGGGCCGCGGTGCCCTCGGTGTAGTCGTCGTCCCCGGACTTCACCCAGCTCATCAGCTTGCGCAGTTCCCGGCCGGTGGCCTCGATCGGGTGCGCCTCGCCCTCGGCCCGCAGCCGCTTGAACTCCGGGGCCCCGGCGTCCTGGTCGGCGATGAACCGGTCGGCGAACGAGCCGTCCTTGATCTCGGCGAGGATCTGGCGCATGTGGACCTTGACCTGCGGGTCGATCACCCGCGGGCCGGAGACGTAGTCGCCGTACTCGGCGGTGTCCGAGACGCTCCAGCGCTGCTTGGCGATGCCGCCCTCG
>CAYYCE010000648.1:0-2205 GCA_964469635.1 uncultured Kineosporiaceae bacterium | reverse complement strand
ACCCCCGACGTGACCCCCACCGACGAACAGATCATGCAGTTCCTGGCCGGTCGGCGGACCGAGCTGTTCCAGGCATCCCGCCGTACCCGCGAGAGGCTGGCCGAGCAGGCCCTCCTTTGCACCGCCGCCACCCTCCGGCGGCTGGCGCACGAGGTCGCCGAGTGCGAGGCGGCCGGGCACGTGGTGACGAACGCCATGGTTGCCGCGGTCCGGCCGTCAGAGGGAGTGTCCGTCCGGGGCGCCGTCCGGCTGGCCGTGGAGCCCTATCTGACCTTCCAGACCCCGGCCGACGAGGACGGCCAGACCCGGGCGCGGGCCCAGATGGTCGCGGCCGAGGAGATCCGACAGTACGTCGCCTGACGTCGGCCGACAGCGGCCCCCTGCCATCACGGCCGGGGGCCGCTTTCACGTGGCGATATCGCTTGACAGCGGGCGGGATATCCCGTTTACTAGTCGCATGACGACACCCAACAGCACCGACTGGTACGGCCCCCAGACCAGGCAGGTCAAGGACCTGCTTGAGCGTCTTCGGACGGCCTCGCCCGAGCAGCTCCAGATGATCTACGGAGCTTACGACGCTGAGGTGGGTGGCGCTGCCTACGCTGGATACGACAGCGCCACCAGCGCCGCCTGTGAGGGAACCGACGACGCCGCAGCCGATGCCTACGCGGCAGCCGCGGTGTATGCCGTCCGGGCGGCCTACGCTGCCAGTCGCGGAGTTGCTGGTGCCATAGCCGGACCGGCCGCCTATAGGGCAGCCTTCGGCCTGGCGACCCGGCACCTGGTCGGGACCTGTGGCTACACCATGGAGCACTACGAGACTCTGGTCGGGCCGGTGGCCCAGGTGTTGGGTCCCCTGCACCCCGGCGACGAGAGCCGCGCACCGACGACCGACGGCGCCTCGACGACATTTATGGTGCAGCCCGCGGGCTGCAGGACCCGGCGGAGGAGCCTTAAGCCCGGCGAAGAGGTGATCGTCCTCGATGACCACCCCGACCGGTGGACCGTCACGGCGTTCTACCCCGAGACCGGACTGGTTCACCTGAGGTCGACCCACCCTGACGACTACAGGGTGATAGCCGTCCCCGCATCCTCCGTGAGGAGAGAGGACGGTCTCCCGGAATACTGGGACTGGGACAATTCCAGGGGGTACGTGCCCAGGCAATGGGTGGGCACCCTGGAATGTGGGAGCACTGTCTGGCACGTCGATGCGCCGGAGGTACCCGGCACCATCATCGACGTCCGGAAGGGACAGTCGACCTGTGAATACCAGGTCTATTGGGGGCCGGGCCAGTGGGTGCTGTGGCACAAGGAGGAGGACCTCCGCAAGATCGACTGAGCGGCCATCGGCTTGACAACTAACGGGACGTCATGTTTACTAGTCACATGACGACGACGACCCCCACCAGCGCCACCGCCTACGCCGTGTCCCTGGAGACCATGGTCCTGCGGACCCAGATCCACCACGAGGCCGCCCGCCTGGAGGTGCAGGCAGCCCGGAAGGCGACGGCCGAAGCCGCCCCGGCCGCCGGTGTGGGCAGCCTGGTCCGCCTTACCCGGCGGATCGCCTACGCCGAGGCCGGGCTGGAGGTTACCGGGATCGTCCTCAAGCTGCTCAGGGTCGGCGACCTGCCGGGCATCGCCACCACGCTGCAGAGCCTGGCCAGCATTCAGGCCGACTCACAGGACGACGTGGTCAACTCCCACCGGCTGGGCAAGGCTCAGATGGCCCGCGGTCTCAAGCGGAACCTCGACATCTGACCCACCACCCCGCGGGGCCGCCACCACCCGGTGCGCGGCCCCGCTTGACATTCCGACGGGACATCACGTAGGCTGTCATACATGACGACGACGCGCCCCACCCCGGCCCAGCGGAAGGCCCTCACCGCCGCTACCGTCGGACAGCGGGACATCTACTCCAGCGACTGTACCGCCGCCACCGCCCGCGTCCTGGTGCGCCGAGGCTGGGTGGTTGCCGTGGTCTGGAAGTCGACGCCGTGCACGTATCCGACCACCGGGCGTCGGGTCGGCGAGTTCAACGGCCGCACCGCGTGCCCCACCTTCGAGGACTACCGGCTGCGGATCACCGACGCCGGGCGGGCCGCCATTGAAACGGAGAGGCCGTGACGTACGGACAGCCGTGGCGCCCACGGTGGATGCGGCGCTATCAGTACGTGATCCACCGCGGCGCAGAGGCGTGGCAGG
>CAYYCE010000647.1:0-2207 GCA_964469635.1 uncultured Kineosporiaceae bacterium | reverse complement strand
GCCCCCACTTGTCCCTGGTCAGCGGTCCTTTGGTTGGCTGGATGGGCGTGAGGGGGGTTCCTGATGGAGCATGATCTCGGCGGCAGCTGCTGAGACTTGTTCCATCTGGGCGATGATCTGTTCGAGGCGGTGCCGGTTGGCGATCCATCCGCGGTAGAGCTCGGCTTGGCGTTCGTCGAGTCGGCGGCTGACGGTCTTGCCCGCAACGGCACGGCTCCATTGGTAGTACGGGCCGTGGCGTTGGGGTGGGTCGGCTTGGCAGCGGCAGCCTGGTTTCCCGCAGGACGTGGTGCGGACCACGAGGCTGCCGGGGCTGATCAGGCCGATGTCGGTCAGTTCGGCAGCCAACGCGCGGTAGCTGCGTTCGTAGCGCTCGAGTCGGGTCGGCACGACACCTCGATTCGTTGATCGGCGGGTCCCCCGATCAGGTTCTGTCAGCGCATATGCTGACCGACACCGTGACCCGAGGTCAAGGAGGCACCGCGATGGCCACACCCTCGACACCGCAACGGTTCGGGCTACGCAGCCAGCGGTTGGGGTGCCTGCCCGTGGTGAACGTCTTCCTGGCTCGCCTTGGTCTGGCCGAGCACCTGGACCGCTACCTGCCCCACGACGACGCCCGGCTGCGGCTGGCCCCGGCGACGGTGATCAGATTGGTGGTGGCCAACATCGCCGCTGGGCATCTGCCGGTCTACGCGATCGGAGAGTGGTCTGCGTCCTACGATCCGGCGGTGCTCGGGCTCGGCCCCGATGACGCCGCGGCCCTCAACGATGACCGGGTGGGCCGGATGCTCGACCGGCTGTTCGACGCCGACCGGGCGAGCCTGATCACCACGACGGTGCTACGGGCGATCCGTGAGTTCGACCTGGATGTGGCGCAGCTGCACAACGACTCCACCACCGTGACCTTGACCGGTGCCTACCCCGAGGCCGACGGCTACACCCGCGGCGGGAAGGCGACGGCAGCGATCCGGCACGGTCACAACAAGGACTTCCGGCCGGATCTGAAGCAGTTGCTGCTGATCCTGACCGTCTGCGCGGACGGGGCGGTCCCGATCGCCTACCGGGTCGGTGACGGGAACACCCCCGACGACGTCACCCACATCCCGACCTGGGACGAGCTACGGGCTCTGGTCGGGCGACCCGACTTCTTGTACGTCGCGGACTCCAAGCTGTGCTCCTCCGACGCGATGGGCCACATCGCCGCTCGCCAGGGCCGGTTCGTCACCGTCATCCCGCACGGCCGACGCGAGGACACCTGGTTCCGCGACTGGGCCCAGACCCACGCCCCGACCTGGGTCGAGGCCCACCGCAGCCCCGGGGCGCGGCTGGAGGACCCGGACCGGGTCTGGCGCACCTTCACCGCCCCCACCCCGTCGACCGACGGCTACCGGGTGATCTGGGTGCACTCCAGCCCCAAGGCCGCCCGTGACGCCGCGACCCGAGCCGCCCGGATCGAGGCCGGCCTGGCCGCGATCGACGCCGTCCAAGCCCGCCTAGCCAGCCCCAAGTCACGGCTGAAGACCCGGGTGGCCGCCGAGCAGGCCGCCACCACCGCCCTGGACCAGGCCGGCGCGACCCGCTGGGTCGCCTTCACCCTCACCGAGACCACCGAGGCCACCTACCGGCAGGAACGTCGGGGCCGCCCAGGGGCCAAAACCCGTTACCGGCGAACCGAAAAGCCGGTCTTCACCATCACCGCCGCGGTCCGCGCCGACACCGTCGCCTACGACGCCGTCACCGACGGCTGCTTCCCACTGATCACCAACGACCAGACCATAACCCCCGCGCAGGTCCTGGCCGCCTACCGCTACCAGCCGAACCTCGAACGCCGCCACCACCTGCTCAAGGGACCTCAACAGGTCACCCCCGTATTCCTGGAGAACGCCCACCGCATCGAGGCGCTCCTGCTGTGCCACTTCCTGGCCCTGCTCACCGAGGCGCTCATCGAACGCGAGATCCGCACCTCGATGCACAACAAGCAGATCGCCGGGATCCCCCTCTACCCCGAACTGCGCAACTGCCCAGCGCCCAGCGCCCCACGCATCCTAGAGATCTTCAGCCACGTCGAACGCCACCACCTCGTCCAAGGCGACAAGATCGTCCAGACCTTCGAGCCCGAACTGACCCCGCTGCAGCACAAGGTCCTCGAGCTCCTCCATGTCCCCGCAACCGTCTACACCTCCACGACACCCTCCTGAAGTGGG
>CAYYCE010000646.1:0-2209 GCA_964469635.1 uncultured Kineosporiaceae bacterium | reverse complement strand
CCACGGCCACCCGGGTCCCGGCGCCCCGGCCCCGCGCCCCGCCACGCCCCCCGCCGGCCCCGCGCCGGCCCCCCCGGCGCAGCCCGTGAGAGCCCCGGTTGCGTCCTCGGCGCGACGGTGCCACCATCCGGTTTCGTGCCGCGCCGGACCGGACCGGCGCCGCCTCCCAGCGTCGCCACCCCCTCGAAGGGGAAGGAGGTCGTCCCGGTGACCGAGTTGCACGTCGCGCTCGAAGTGAACGGTGAGCGCCGGGAGGTGGACGTCGAGCCGAGACGTCTCCTCGTCCAGGTCCTCAGGGAAGACCTCAACCTCACGGGCACGCACGTTGGCTGCGACACGAGCCAGTGCGGCGCCTGCACGGTCCACGTCGACGGGCGAGCCGTGAAGAGCTGCACGATGCTGGCCGCGCAGGCCGACGGAGCTGCCGTGACCACGATCGAGGGCATGGCCGACGGGACCGCGCTCCACCCGCTCCAGAACGCGTTCTGGGAGAAGCACGGCCTGCAGTGCGGCTTCTGCACCCCGGGCATGATCATGGCGGCCGCCGACCTGCTGGCGCGCAACGCCGACCCGACCGACGCGGAGATCCGCCACGCGATCGAGGGCAACATCTGCCGCTGCACCGGGTACCACAACATCGTCATCGCGATCCGCGAGGCGGCGCGCCTGATGCGCGACGGGGCCACCCCCGCCGCGGCGACGGCCTGAGGAGGACGACGTGACCACCGACGTCCTGGGCACCCCGGTCAAGCGGGTCGAGGACCCGCGCTTCATCAAGGGCGAGGGCCGCTACCTCGACGACATCACGCTGCAGGGCATGGTCCACATGGCCATCCTGCGCAGCCCATACGCCAACGCCAACATCAGGTCGATCGACACCAGCGCTGCGAAGTCCGCCCCCGGCGTCCTCGCGGTCATCGTCGGGGCCGACATCCCGTACAACCCGCTGCCGATGGCCTGGCCCGCGGGTGGCGCCAGCGGCATCACGAACAACGTGAACTCGCCCCGCGTGCTCGCGACGGACGACGTCAAGTGGACCGGCGAGGGCGTCGCTGCCGTCGTCGCGGAGACGGCGGCCCAGGCGGTGGACGCCGTCGAGCTGATCCGGGTCGACTGGGAGCCGCTGCCCGCCGTCGTGGATGCCGAGAAGGCGACCCAGCCGGGTGCCCCCCAGCTCCACGAGAACGCCCCCAACAACATCGTGTTCGAGTGGGCCGTGGGCGACAAGGACGGTACGGACCAGGCCTTCGCGAACGCCGAGGTCGTCGTCCGGCAGCGCCTCGTCAACCAGCGCCTGATCCCGAACCCGATGGAGGTCCGCGGCGACATCGGCTGGTACAACCCGGGCACCGACGAGTACACGATCTGGATGTCGAGCCAGACGCCGCACATCCAGCGCCTGCTGCTGTCGGCGTTCGTGATGGGAATCCCCGAGCACAAGATCCGGTGCATCAGCCCGGACGTGGGCGGGGCCTTCGGGACCAAGATCTTCACCTATGCCGACATGCCGCTCGTGCTGTTCGCGAGCAAGCTCATCGGCGGCCTGCCCGTCAAGTGGGTCGAGACCCGCAGCGAGAACTACCAGAGCACCATCCACGGCCGGGACCACATCACCTACGTGGAGGTTGCGGCGACGAAGGCAGGCGACGTGACCGGCCTGCGCGTCAAGACATACGCCAACCTCGGCGGGCGCCTGTCGACGATCGGACCCGGCATCCCGACCACGCTCTACGGCCGCATCCTCTCCGGTCCCTACAAGATCCCCAACGTCCACTGCGAGGTCACCGGCGTCTACACCAACACCACCTTCGTCGACGCGTATCGCGGTGCGGGCCGCCCCGAGGCGACCTACGTCGTGGAGCGGGCGATGGACCTCCTGGCCGACGAGCTGGCCATGGACCCGGCCGAGCTGCGCCGCCGCAACTTCCTGCCCCCGGACAGCTTCCCGTACGACAACCCGTCAGGGCTGCTGACCGCGGTCAACGGCAGCAAGCTGTACATCGACTCCGGCAACTACGAGCCGGCGATGGACAAGGCGCTGGGCATGGCCGGCTACGCCGACATGGCCGCGAAGAAGGCCGAGGCGAAGGCCCGCGGCAAGCTCCTGGGCGTCGGCCTGTCCACCTACATCGAGGTGTGCGGCGTCGCCCCCTCCAAGTGGATCGGCGCCGTCGGCGAAGGCTGGGGCGCCGCGATGTGGGAGTCGGCC
>CAYYCE010000645.1:0-2213 GCA_964469635.1 uncultured Kineosporiaceae bacterium | reverse complement strand
AGTTGACGGCACCGTTCCCGCCCTGGTGCTTGGTTCAGACCCCGGGCACGCCGTTGCTGAGAGCGTCGTCCTGACCGAGGCTCAGAGCAGGCGCGATGTCGACCGCACCAGGGTCAGGGCCCACGGGTCCGCCGCGCACGGCGCATCCGCAAATGCCCCGGGGGGATCGCTCATGCCGGGACCCGGGTGACCGATGGGTTCTGGGAAGGTATCTTCGTCCAGACCCGTGAGGGGTTTGCCGTGATGGTTGGTTTGCGTGCCCGGCTGCTTGGCGGCTTCGCCTTGGGCTGGGTGCTGCCTGTCGCCGTGGTCACGGTATGGTCCCTGGCCGCGTGGAGCACCGGTGTCGGTGTTGCCGCGCTTGTCTTCAGTGCGGTGCTGGTGGCTGCCGCCGGGTGGTGGGTCGCAGGTCAGCTGACCGCCAGGCTGGCGAGGATGCAGACGCTGTTGGCGGCAGCGGCTACCGGAGACCTCACGGGGCGCACGAACGAGACCTCGGCGGACGAGTTCGGCGTCTTAGGGCGCACCCATGACGCGATGGCCGACTCGCTGTCGTCGATGTTGGCCACGGTCACCGCGAACGCGGGCGGCATCGCCGAGGGTACGGAGGATCTGGAGATCTTCGCGACTCAGATCAACATGAGTGCCGAAGAGTCCTCCTCCCAGGCCATTGTCGTGGCAGCAGCCGCCGAGCAGGTCTCAGCCAACGTGCAAACCGTGGCCGCCGCCATGGAGGAGATGTCGGCGTCGATCCACGAGATCGCCAAGAACACGACCGACGCGTCGGCCGTGGCCTCCACGGCGGTCGGCATCGTGCAGACCGCCAGCGCGGCGGTCGCCGAGCTGGGTGAGTCCTCCGCCGAGATTGGTACGGTGACCAAGGTCATCACCGGGATCGCGGAGCAGACCAACCTGCTGGCGCTGAATGCGACGATCGAGGCCGCCCGGGCCGGGGAGTCCGGCAAGGGCTTCGCCGTGGTCGCCAACGAGGTCAAGGACCTGGCCCGCGAGACGGCCAGGGCGACCGAAGGCATCGCCCAACGGATCGCCGCGATCCAGGCGGACACCGAGGCGGCTGTGGCGGCGATCTCTCAGATCGCCGAGACCATCGCGCAGATCAACGACACCCAGGCCACCATCGCCTCGGCCGTGGAGGAGCAGACCGCGACGACGAACGAGATGAGCCGCAACGTCGCCGAAGCGGCGGCGGGGGCGGGCGAGATTGCCGCGAGCATCACCGGTGTGGCCTCTGCGGCGGCGACCACCGCCGAGGGCGTGGCCCAGTCCCTCACCTCCAGCGTCGCCCTCGAAGGAATGTCGGCCACGTTGTTGACGGCGGTCGCGGGCTACACCTACTCCACCCAGGTCACGGACCAGGGCGCCGAAGCGGTGACAGCCGCCGCCCAGGGGGGTGGGTCCACGATCGAGACCGCGATCGACAAGGCCCTGCGCGCCCACTGGGGGTGGCAGAAGCGTCTGGCCACGGCCATCTCCACCGGCGCGCACGATGAAGACGCCACGATCGTGGCGAGAGACGACCGGTGCGCCTTCGGCACCTGGCTGCACGGCTTCCACCCCACGACGGGCGACCAGGCCCACTTCACGGCCGCCAAGGACCAGCACGCCGGCTTTCACGTAGAGGCCGCCCAGACTCTGGGCCTGGTGGCTGCCGGACGGCGAGCGGAAGCGCAGGCCTCAATCGCCAAGGGCGGAGCGTTCGCCGAAGCATCCCGGGTCCTGACCAACACGATGATCGAGTGGAAGAGGCTGTGCGAGCCTGATACGGGCCGATCAGCCGCCGTGTTGAACCGGTGACGGCTGGGCCGGGGGTGGTAACACGACGCCGAACCCTGCCACCGCAAGGCGCAGCAGCACCTGGCCGGGCGCGAGGAGGTCGGCGATCCGGGCGGCGCTGAGCAGCTCCAGCTCGGCGAGCCGGACGGCATACGACTCCGGGCCGTTCGCACGGGCATGGTGCAGCTCGATGGTGTTGTGCCACACCTTGGCGCGGGCCTCGCGCAGGAACCGTCTGGAGCCGGCCCGGTTCAGGGGCACGAGGACCCGGTCCAGGATGCTGCGGCGCGACCGGGTGGCCAGCTCGCGGTCCTCGGCGGCGACCCGGCCCGAGAGAATGGCGTCGATCCGCTCGTGATCGCGGCGCCGGCGGTCCACCAGGGACTCGTCGGCGAAGTCGGAGACCGGGATGACGGCCA
>CAYYCE010000644.1:0-2223 GCA_964469635.1 uncultured Kineosporiaceae bacterium | reverse complement strand
GATGCCCTGCTCTCACCCTCGGTCACCCGCCGCCTCATGCGCGAGTTCGCCCGCGCGACGACAGCAGAAGGGCACCCCACCGATGTCAACAACGGCGACCTGAGCCAGCTCACCCAACGGGAACGAGAAGTGCTCATCCACATCGGTCACGGCCTGGCCAACCGAGAGATCGCCCAGGAGCTGAACCTCGGCGAAAGCACGGTCAAGACTCACGTCAAGCGCATCCTCATGAAGCTCGCGCTGCGTGACCGAGTCCACGCTGTCGTCTACGCCTACGAAACCGGGCTGTTGGCCCCCCGCACCCCCCGCGAGTGAGCGTCGTGAGGTCGGCGAGGACGGCGCGGGGCTCGAGCGGCCGGCTCGAGCTGGAGGTGGGTCCGCGAGTCCGGTGGCCCGGGTCCTGGCACTCGGGCCTCAGCCGAACAGGGTCGATCATGCCCTCTGCGGGAGATCGGCTGGCGGCGACGTGACGCGGTCGTTCTGCGCTCAGGTCAAGCGTGAGTGCGACGTTGAGTGGCCCCGACGAGGGATCTGCCTCGTCGGGGCCTGTCGGTCGGTGTTACGTACCTGGGCAGGAGCGGCCGTAGTCGACGGGCGGTCTCGGTGGGGGCGGGCACTTGGAGCACCATCCGCCGGTAGGGGGCGTCGGGTCCGAGCTCGACGAGCAAGGCATCTCCGGTGGCCCGCACGTCCCACAGCTGGCGTCCCTGGGCGTCGATGAAGGTGCCGGCCCGGATGACTCCGGGGATCATCGTTCCGCGCAGACGCCAGGACCATGCACTGGGGTGGAGGGCGGCCATGGGGACCGTCCCGACCTTGGTCAGGTCGGCGGTGCGGATCCGGGTCTGGCGGCGCAGGGTCCACAGCCTGTCCCAGCCGCCGAACCGGATGACTAGGTCCTCCCCGTCGGGCTCGACGTGCAGGTGCGGCATCCGGGTCATCGTCGTGGCGGCCGCGGCGAACATCGACAGGGCGGCGCCGGACAGGACGAGCTCGGCGCCTCTCTCCAGGTGCCCGGCGGCGGCGACCGTCACGCCGGCCACGACGAGGAGCACGGCTGTGGCGGTTAAGGTGCGGACCAGCCAGGTCCATCGGCGCGTTGGTGCCGCCACCGTCATCGCCCCGATCCTGACGTGGTGCCGTGGTGGTTGCTGGCGGCGTCGTGGGTTAGGTGGCGGCGGAGCAGCCAGTACCCGTATGCCGCGAGCAGGGCGTTCGGGACGGCGGTGAGGAACCGGCTGGCCAGGTCCGGGCTCGACGCGGATGCCGCGACGGCGAGGGGGGCGCTGGCCTGGATGGTGTTGGCCAGGTCCATCACGGCGTGGATGACGATCAGCGGCCAGATCGCGCCGGTGACCAGGGCGGGCGCGGCGAAGGCGAACCCGATCAGGGCGGTGTAAAGGACCTGGAAGGCCACGTCTGTCGGGCTCGACCCGAGGGAGAGGTTGACCAGGTGGAACGCCCCGAACAGCACCGCGGAGAGCACCGCGGCCCGCATGAGCCCGATGGACTGCAGTGCCCGCAGCGCGACGCCGCGGAAGGTGGCCTCCTCGCCGAAGCCGACCGTCAGCATCGTGATCGTGGCGATCGTCAGGGTCTTCGGGCTGGTGGCCCAGTTCCCGTTGCCGGAGGCCAGGTTGAGGACCACGAACAGCAGCAGTGGCAGGAACGGCCACAGGTCCGCCCAGGTGAGCCGGCGGGTGAAGCCGGCGGTGCGCCACAGGCCCAGTGCGGTGAGCAGGATGGCCGGGACCACAATGCGGGTGGCGTCCAACCCCGCCAGGGCCCACCCGGCGGTGGCGGGGCGCAGCGCCGATCTGGGGAACAGCAGCGGCCAGCAGACCAGGGCGAGCGCGAACAGGGCAGTGGTGGCGACCGCGACGGTCACCGGACGGTCCGCGGCCATGCGCCGCCGTGTCGGTCCTTGCGTGGACAGAGTCAGGGACTCGGAGGTCATCGGTAACAGTCCTCTCAGTGATGTCGACCCATTAGCTCGGTTGCGTATCCGGATGGGGCACCGCAGGCGCCGCCTTCTCGAACGTATCGCCGGGTCCGGCGGGCCGCCGACGTGAGGTGCCTCGCACTGCCCTCGCCCGGTTTCTGGCGGACCGTTGGTGACGGCTGCGCTCCCATGAAGCCCGCACATTGTGCGCTGATCCGTACGCTGTTCGGTTGGATGTTCTCAAGATAACCCGTACACTGTTCGGTGTCAATACAGTGTGC